>NZ_JBMFIW010000001.1:0-42104 GCF_049974385.1 Caldisphaera sp.
TAGCTCTGTAACGTACGGTATGATATTCCTAAGCGTTGGCATACTTCCTTAGGCCTCAGCATCGTTCAGTACCATAATTAAATGTGTATACAAGTATTATAAACTTCACGGTTTATCGGAAACTGTTGACGACGGCGTAGATACTATAATATCACACATGGTCTCTGTATTCTTATGTTAAAATAAAGCTTATATTTTTATGTTAAAATATTTATATGTAAAATATGATATTTCAAAATATCACAATTACATAAAGAAAAATTATAATCTTTTAACTTTTAACCTTGCATATATAATTAAAAGTAAGATACCTAGAACTATTATAATAGCTACTTCGGGTGGTGTTGTTAATAAAAGTAAGATACCTATTAAGGTAAACATTATGGTAATTATTAAATAAATTATCGATCCCCCTTTTATTCTAAACGAAATATTAGTAGGCTCATGCCTTATATGCCATAAAGCGCTATATCCTATTAATGCATACATGAATGAGTCGAAACCAGCTGCTACATATAAGGGTATAGAAAAGCTCTTAGTTAACGTTATTAAAATAAGCATAAATATTGTTATTTGGTATGAATATGATAAACTCTGTACATGAATAAATATTTTAGCATAGAATATCAGAAGATATTAACGCATAAAAATTTCATAAAAAATCATGAATATAAATAAAACAAATCCACCTCATAATATTTTAATAATCAATACGATGAAATAAATGAACTTATAAATAACATAAATAACAATAACATAGCCTACTCAACAACACACGGACTTTTGATTAATCTCTTTGAAATCATATTTTCCAGCTTCATTTTTAATTCTATAAATAATATTTAAAAAATCTAAGGATCTAAGAAAATTTGCGGATTCGAACTATCTATACAAAAATTAATAAATTAATTATCCTGAAACCTTTACCAAGATCCTACCATTTCTTTCTCTAGAAAACAAAGAACTTATAGCTGCTTTTATATCTAATAAACTAAATACTTTCCATATTATTGGTCTGACTTCATTTCTACTGGCTAAATCTATTAATCTTGAAAGCTCTCTTCTTGTACCTCCAGTTACACCAATTATTTTAATTTCCCTAGAATATATTTCACTTATAATCATACTAGCTGTTTGACCAGTTAATGCACCAAAAGTCACGAATTTACCTCCAGTATCTAAAAGCTTAATGCTTCTACCTACAGTTTTGGATCCAATTGAGTCTATAACAACGTCTGCAAGCCTTCCACCATTTACTCTTTGTAGGGCATTTAAGGCTTGATTCATATTTACTACTTCATCTGCCCCTAACTCCTTAACCCAAGGTTTTGATGAAATTGCTATAACTTTAGCTCCCATCTTTTTGGCTAATTGAACAGCAAATTGACCTGTATTTCCTGATGCGCCTACAACAACAACAGTATCATCCGGTTGAATACCAGACTCTATTAGTGCATGAAAGGCTGTTAATCCAGCTATCGGCAAACTTACTCCTTTCTCCCAACTAACGTTATTTGGTATCTTCATTACATTTTGATATTTAACAACCGCGTATTCTGCAAATCCACCGTTTGTTATTCCTCCAACTATTCCTCCATTTCTGCAAAGATATTCTTTGCCTGATATACATAAATCACACGTACCATCAAAAACCCTAGGATATACTATTACCCTATCTCCTTTATTTAGATTTTTAACCTTTGAACCTATTTCCTCAACATAACCGCCAAATTCAGAACCAGGTATATGAGGAACAGGATTAACATTATTTAATCCGCTTATTATATAATAATCAACAGGATTAATTCCTGCATATGCAACCCTTATTTTAACTTCGTCATCTGATATATGAGCGTCTGGAACATCAATTACAGAGAGATTATCAAGGCCAAAAGGCCTATTAACTACAGCAGCTTTCAATCAAGACACCAAATATTAATTGCATTTATAAGTAAATAAACATTTATTATAAAAATGTAGAAAATTAGTTATTAAAATGTTATATATTTTAGCATTTAATTATATTAATAAGTAATTTTTATTAGACTCTATAATAAACAAAGAACTGGATAGGCTATCCAGAAGGGAAAGAAAATGAAAATTGCAATATTAACAAGCACGACTGCAGAAGAATTGGTTAAGGACGTAATTAAAAATGACAATAAAAATAACTACGATATTGATATAATTGCCTTACCAGTTCCAGTAATATCTATATTGGATACTAATATAATATCAAAAATAATACTTAAGAGAACCTATTTATTAAATAAGCTGAAAGACTATAACTTAATAATAATTCCTGGATTAGTAAGAGGTAATGCAGAAATAATAGAAAAAACGACCAATGTAGAAACTTATAAAGGACCAAAGTCTTTAGGTATATTACCTTATGCTCTTGATTTCATATACAATGGAGGTAAATTAGACAAAATTAAAAGTGCTGATGAAGTTATGGGATCGATTATCCCGAAAATAATTTATAAAACAGCTTTTAAAATAAATAACATAGATATTCCATTAAGAGGACCTCCCACAATAATAATAGCCGAAATACATCCTGATGTGAAGATTGAAGAAGTTGATGAGATGGCAAAAAGATTTGTTAATGATGGTGCTAAACTCCTCATAGTTGGTTCAAAAAACGACCTTAATCCTGAAACTATAATGGAAAAAATCAAGATAGCTAATAAGTATGCTCCAGTTATTGTTGAACTAAACGATATTTCTCTATTAAAGAGCCATCAAGATCTAGGAATTGTAGGCATTAGTGCTTCTACTAATTTTATACAAGAAAATATAGACGATATACCAAAAGATTTAGCAATAATTATAGGAGACAGAAATATAAAAAAACTTAAAAGAATTGGAAACGATTTAATTAATAAAGGTTACAAAGTTATAGTAGATCCAGTATTAGGTATACCTGGTATTGATTTTGTTAATAGCATGAAAAGATATATAAATATTGCTAAAAGTCTAAATGCACCAATATTATTCTCAGCAGCAGATGCAACAGAAGAAATCGAGGCAGATACTATAGGAGTACATGGATTACTAGCTATGATATCAATAGAATTAGGTGCATCTCTTTACTTGGTTGTTGAAGAGACATATAAATCAATAAGAGGGGTATCTGAGGCAAAAGAAGCAATTAGAATTGCAGAAACTGCTTATTCATTAAAATCGAGTCCTAGAGGCTTATTCAGCAAACTATTAGTAATAAAGCAAGGGGATAAGCCAATAAGTATAAGTGATCAGGTGAAATATGATGAAGTAAACTATATACCTCCTAACTATAATTTTAATGATTACATACAAATTACAGTTGATTATAATATGAAAAAAATAAAAGTTTTATATAAGAGAAACAATGAGATATTGGCAGCATTAGAAGGAAAGCATTCTATGAGCATAGCAAGGGAATTAGTTAAAAGAATTAATATAACTCCAGATCATGCTGCATACTTAGGATATGAATTGTCAAAAGCTGAAATAGCTTTAAAATTGGGCAAGACCTACGTTCAAGATGAGCCAATAATAGTTCCACCATGGAAAGGCGATAACGGTGACTAAATCTATATCGATATCACCTGGAAAGGTAATATTGTTTGGAGAACACTTTGTGGTTAGAGGATCTAAGGCCCTTGTTGCTGCAATAGATTTATATGCAAAGGTTGAAATAGAAGAATCAAGCTGGCCTTCAGAAATTATTAGTGAAGGAACCGAAATAAGAGGTAAAATTACTGCAGATCTTAAAGTAATTGGTTCAAAAGAGCTAGAACCGTTTGCTAAAATTTTAAGTATATTAAAATCATGGGGCTTTCAGCTTTCAGGCTTTAAAGCAAGGATATCTAGCGAAATACCTATGTCAGCTGGTTTAGGGTCAAGCGCTGCAAGCGCTGCCGCATTTAGCTTGTCATACGCAAATATGTTAGGATACAAACTTAACGATAAAGAATTATTTACACTTTCTAATGAGGCAGAAAAAGTAACTCATGGAAACCCAAGTGGTGTTGATAGTGCAGCAGTGACTTATGGCGGCATATTAATTTTCAAAAAAGACGTGGGCATAATTTCAAGACTAAACACTCTCTTTTCAGATAAATATTCTTTAATAATAGCTGATTCTGGTATAAAAAGAAGCACTTCAGTTCCTGTTAGAGATGTTTTAATATTATCCGAAAAATTATGGCCTGCATTATCATTAATTTATGATGCAGCGGATAAAATTATTGATTTAGGTAATGAAGCAATAAGTAATGGAGATTATGAAACTTTAGGAACTCTTATGAACATAAACCAAGGCCTTTTAAATTCTATTGGAGTCTCATCAATAGAATTAGAAGAAATTATCTATAGAAGCAGACTTGCGGGAGCTATAGGAGCTAAATTAACGGGAGCAGGTAGAGGAGGATCTGTAATAATACTGGCACCATCGAACAAGATTGAAAATATAATCGATAGAGTAAAATGTTGCGTTAAATGGGCTAGCAGAATAAAGATAAGCCAAACTGGCGCTAGATTAATCTCAAGCTAAAATGTGAACAACTTAATTGAAAGTGTTCTAGAATTTCTAGGAATTTTCACAATATAAATTTCTTATCCTAATTGTATACACCTCTCTTAGGTTAAAACCATAAATCTAATCTAGGAAGTTGTTTTTATTATATAGATACACCAATATTTAAATTATATGCAATATTAAGCTAAAGTATCCAAATTCCGTATAATATGAATATTTTGTTTATCTTTCTTTACTTTGCTTGTAAATAACATTTTTCTTATATTGTCATTTTATTTTCTTCATTTAAAAATCTGAAGTCTTAACATAGGGATTTAGTATATAAATTAGCTCCGCTATTTAATGAATAGGGTCTCCGGTGATTAAAATGAACTATTATTTAATTAGTTTAATTGTTATTATATTGATATTGATAATTAGTTCTTTAATTTTAAGTTTAAAATGGATTTTTAAAAATGTTGATAAGAATAATTTTATCGATTATTGAATTTATTAAAAATCTTTATCAAACATGTTCTTTATTATTTAAAATTACCCTCCCCCAGTTTGAGGCAATAAAACTATGATATCTCCTCCCTTAACTTTACTCTTTAAATCTGCTCCTCTCCCATTAACAACAATTATATAATCATCGCTTCTAAGCTTTTTTAAAAATGGCAATAAGTCTTCAATGGTTTCTTCTCCATTTACTTCTCTCTCTTCATATTGTTTTCCAGATAGATCAGTTAAATACCCTAAATATTTTATTTTAATTTTGTTTTCCATCGCTGTCCCCCAATTACTTTATAGCTTTAATACACAAAAGTTTTAATTTATATTTTCACAATCATAATTTCAAATAAGATGCAAAACAGAGTTAAATTTTCCAGATAATATTTTTCTTGCTTCAGAATCTATTAGCCATGACATCCAAGTTATTTTAATTGGCTCAACACCAATAAGCCTAAAAATATTCTCAGTTTCCTTAATATAATTTATGTAATCTTTATGCGAGCTTTTTAATATTATACCTGATTTACTTGTCAACTCATTAACTAACTTTATGACTATTTTATCAGGCATTAATGTATCAATACCCCCCATGATTCTTAAATATTGATAAGTAATAATACCTATACCCTTTACTTTACTTAAATCTTCACGCTTAAAATTATCTAAACTATTTGAAGAGGCCCAATTTCTAAGTTTTTCTCTGTCTGTGTTTCCATTATAAAAAGATAAAACTCTTGATATTCCTTTTGCTGCCTTCCAAGATCTTTCATTTTTCCAAACACTTCTTAGCTTTTCGATATCATAGTTAATAATATCATTAAATGATCTTATCTCATTTGTATCATAAAATTTCTCTTTGAATTCAATAACTGCAGGTATGACAGAGTTAAAATAATTTAAGCCAACACTAGTAAATGATGCGTCCAAAACCATAAGAATTCCTATGCCTTCCCATCTCATTGATCTTAAACTTCTGTTAACGAACTCATCTAGCATATAAGCTTTTTTTATGTATTCATCTGTGATTGTTTTAAGTCTCTTTAAATTCTCTTCTTTAAACATAAACCTCACTAATAGTTTTGTTTCTATACATATGCTTAAATTTTCTATATTTAACTTATTTATGGTGAAATGAATTGGAGTTTACAACTTTAGGAAAAACTAATGAAAAAATTTCTAAAATTGGTTTAGGTGCATGGCAGTTTAGTGATGCATGGGGGGTTACAGAATATAACATTGCTAAACAAGTAGTATCATCCTCAATAGAGCTTGGCATAAATTTAATTGATACTGCCATGATATACGGCAGAGGTATGAGCGAGTCATTTTTAGGAAAGGCTTTAAAGGAGCTTAATATTGAGAGAAGTAGTGTTTTCATAGTTACGAAAATTCCTGGAGAATTCCTATCGTATGACGATGTATTTAAAGCGGTAGATAGATCTCTTGAAAGATTACAAACTGATTATATAGATGCGTTGTTAGCGCACTGGCCACCAGTTTGGCATAATCATCCAACATGCGAATATATGAAGGCGTTTGAAAGACTTGTTGAATTAGGAAAAATAAGATATCTGGGATTGAGTGATTATCCACCTGAACTTGCTGAATCCGCTAGGTATTGCTTATCTAAAAACGACCTACAAATAATGGAAATAAGATATAATTTGGTTGAAAGACAAGCAGAAAAGGAAATTATACCATACGTTGAGTCTTCTGAAATGACAATGCTTGCATGGAGCCCGTTAGCAAAAGCAGCTATATTAGGAAAATACAGCTTAGATGAGATAAATAATTTCAAGGATGTAAGAAGAAATGATGCAGTATTTTTCCCTGAAAATTATAAACAAATAATAAAACTAGCTGATCTTATTAAGGAAATTGCTAGAAAGTATAATAAAACTCCATCTCAAGTAGCATTAAATTGGCTGTTATCTTATAGCAAAAACATCGTTCCAATACCTGGGGCAAAGAGCAGAGAACAAGCAATTGAAAACGCAGGTAGTGTAGGCTGGAGATTGAGCTATAGCGATTGGAGAAAAATAGATGAAATGAGTAAATCGATTAAATTTACATATGTTAACTTTTAAACTTTTTTAGCTTGTAAAGGTTTAAAGAGAAAAAGTTTTTCTAAAAGGGACTAATAAACATCATATTTATGATTTTTTATAAAAATTTTACATTCACCTAGACCTAGGCTGATGAAATATGAAATTCTTAACTAAGTAAAGATGAATAACAGCTAAACGAATAGCTCAACTAATACTAACCTTAAAACTTATTAATATACTAAAGACAATATAATAAAAGGTGAGAATGTTGTCGCAATCAGATCATCCTGCTATGACAGAAGGAGCATTAGAATCTAGTTATGGAGGAGAATCTATGGCACATATGAGGTACTTGATTTTCGCTGATATTGCTGAAAAAGAAGGATTTAAAAATGTTGCAAGATTATTTAGAGCTATTGCATTTGCCGAACAAGTACACGCTAGAAATCATTTCCAAAGATTAGGCAAATTAAAGGAAGGTAAAAAAGTAGTTGCTGATGCACCGTTTGGACCTGGAAACACATCTAAAAATCTAGAGCTTGCAATAATGGGTGAAGAGTTTGAAGTAAACGAAATGTATCCAACATATATTGAAATGGCTAAATTCCAAAAAGATAAAGAGGCTGAAATTTCATTTAGATATGCATTAGAGGCTGAAAAAATACATGCTAAACTATTTATGGAGGCAAAAAAATATGTTGATGAAGGGAAGGATATGCCTATTGATGGATTTATATGGATTTGTCCTGTTTGTGGGCATACACTAATTGCTAAGGAACCTCCAAATAGATGTCCAATATGCGCAGCTTTTGGCAAAGATTTTATTAAATTTTAAACAAGCGGTGATTTTATGTATAATGTACCTTTACATGATCTTCACCAAAAATTAAATGCTAGCTTTGGTGAATTTGCTGGTTGGAACGTACCTATGATATACAGTTCTACTATGGAAGAACATGTGGCTGTAAGAAAATCTGTTGGTATTTTTGATATAAGCCATATGGGAAGACTTAAAATAACAGGAAAGGATTCTTTAAATTTATTGGAAAAAGCTTTTACAAAGAAAATATCTAAAACAAAAGAGAATTTCATGAGTGGACCAACTCTTGCATTAAACGAGTATGCAAGGGTTATTGATGATGAAATGTGGTATAAAATTAATGATGAAGAATGGTTGGCAGTGCCAAATGCAGCAACAAGAGAAAGAATGATAAGTCATTTTAAGCAAATTTCTGAAAAAAATAAATATAATGTTGAAATAAAGGATTTAACATTTGATTATGTCCTATTAGCATTACAAGGCCCTGAAAGCCAAAATATTATGGATAAACTTGGTGCATCGTGGACATCTACCTTAAAACCATTAGAATTTAGATTAAATGAAAATATAAGAGACTCAAACGTTTTTCTTATAAGTAGGAGCGGATGGACAGGAGAAGACGGTTTTGAAATATGGGCAACTCCTAAGGATGCTGAAAAATTATACAATTACATATTAAAAGAAGGCGTTAAGCCCATAGGAATAGCTGCAAGAGATACATTAAGAATTGAAATGGGATTTGTTTTAGGAGGAAATGAATATGGAGAAGATCCATTAAAATACCCATGTGCATTAAGTTTAAAATATGGCATGGGTGCAATAGATTGGGAAAAAACTGGATATATTGGAGAGGAAAGTCTTAGATCATGCCGTAAAGAAGGTTTAAGATGGATTAGAATAGGAATTGAAATGAAGAAAAGTTTTGCCCGCTTTATACCAAGGCATGGATACAAAATATTAATTGATGATATAGAAGTAGGTTGGGTAACAAGCGGAACATATAGCCCTATTTTAGAAAAAGGAATAGGGATGGGATATATAGATACTAGATATTCAATTGTAGGAGAGCCTATTACAATAAGCGATGGTAAAGGTAGGTCAGGAGAAGCAAAAATTTCAGAATTCCCATTAATTAAGAAAAAGTAGCTAATGTTTAGTTAATGTTATTTCTATCATTTTTCTTATTGTTTTCGGATCTATTGCTTTCCCTTTAGCCTTCTTTAAAACTTTTCCTACTAAATAATCCAATGCCTCCCTCTTACCTGAAATGAAGTCTTCTACTGCTTTTTTCTCTTCATTTATTACTGAAATTATTAAATTCGTAGGTTCTACTTTTTCTGGTAAAACTAAGTTCATATCATTACCATTTTCAAGCAATTTTGGTAATATATTATATTTTAATTCGTCGTATGTGTATAATTTATTGGAAACCAGAGTGCTCAAAAGTTTCAATATCTGCGTGTTTGGCCAATTACTTTTTTCATAAATATTTTTGCCAGATTTTTTCAATAAACCTTTATAATCTATAGCCAAGATTCTTGCCGTTATCTTTGGATCTGAACCAATCCTAACTGATTCTAAAAATAGCTCTGCCGCAGGTTTAACGGTTATTAAACTCCAAGCTATTCTTTGGGATACACCATACATAGTTATTCTATTCATAAAGTTCTCTGGAGTCATAAAATTACCAGATAATGCTTCTTTTAATAATGGCTCGGTCTTTATTGAGGGTATATCTGGGTCTGGAAAATACAAGTACTCTTCTTCTGTTTCCTTACTCCTCAAAGGCTTTGTTACTCCTCTTATTGAATCCCAATGTCTTGTCTCTCTTTTTATTTTACCTCCTTCTTCAACTATTTTACTTTGTCTGAAAATTTCATATTTTAATGCCTTTTCTAAATCTAATGTACTACCTATGTTCTTAACTTCTACCCTTTCCCCTCCTTCAACACTTACATTTGCATCCACTCTAAAAGATCCTTCTAACCTTGGATTAATTGCACCAATATATTCCATAGTTAATAAAAGGTATTCAACAGCTTTTCTTGCATCTCTTGGCGTAGGTATTTCAGGTTCTGTTACAACCTCCAATAGCGGAACCCCGCTTCTATTATAATCTAAATAAGCATATTCACTTAACAAAATATTGCCTCCACTATATTCAGTTTTTCCTGGATCCTCCTCTATGTTCATCCTTCTTAACGTAACGCTTTTCCATGTCAGGTGATCTGAATCAAAATACTTCAAAATACCTTTTAAACAAACTGGTATACCTCCTGCCTTTTCATATTGAGTTATTTGGTAATTTTTAGGCAAATCTGGATAAAAATAGTGTTTTCTAGTAAACACCATAAATTCAGGTATTTCGCAGTTAAATGATTTTGAAACTAATAGAGCTAACTTTAATGGATTTCTTCTTGGAACTGGAAGTGCTCCAGGTAATCCTAAACAAACCGGGCAAACATTTGTGTTTGGCTCATATTTTCTGTAATTTGAATCACAATCACAAAATAGCTTTGTTCCTGCTTCACTTAATTGAGTATGTATTTCAAGTCCTATTTTATATTTCATTTTAATCGCCTGCTATCAAATTGTATAAACCCGTTATTTCTTCAACCAAAGATCCTAGAGATATCAATTTTTCCTCTTCAAATGGACCAGCCATAAATTGAATCCCTATAGGTAAATTATTGTAAAAACCTGCAGGCATAGCTAATGCTGGAACACCTGCTAAGTTTGCAACAACTGTGTAGATATCCATTGCATATAATTTTAATGGATCTTTAATTCTTTCGCCTATTTTAGGAGGTAATATGGGTGAAACAGAACTAGCAACAATACAATTTTTTGTCATATTTAAAATCTCGTCTCTTATAATTCTTCTTCCCTTTGTAGCAGCAATATAATAATCATTTATGAAACCTTCACTTAATGCCAATACCCCCATTAAGATTCTTTTCTTAACTTCAAATCCGAAATAATATCTTCTTGTATTCTCACTCATTTCTTTATAGCTCAAACCTTCAGAAGAAATTGGATATAGTTTTCCATCATATCTAGCTAAATTGCTTGCAGCTTCTGCAAAAGCTATAGTATAATAAGCGGGTAGAGCGTATTTTAAATTTTCAAATTTATTTTCGTATTCAATAGCTACTCCCTCATTTTCTATTTTTTCCAGTAACTTATAAATAGTTGATCTTATAGGAGGTTCCGAATCTTCTATAAATTCTTTGGGGATGCAAATTTTAAATTTACTATTACTTTTGTAATTATTATTAACACTAGTTGCATCTTTTTCATCATAACCTTTTATCACATCCCAAATTAAAGCTAAATCTTTTACGCTTCTTGCCATAGGGCTTATTTGCTCCAAACTATTAGCATATGGAATTAACCCATATCTACTCACAGTTCCATAAGTAGGTTTTAATCCAACGGTAGCAGTATATGATGCAGGTAATCTTACGGACCCCCCAGTATCGCTCCCTAATGAAAGGTCACAACTCCCATAAGCTAGGCTAGCAGCGCTTCCACCACTACTACCCCCAGGAACCCTTGTTATATCCCATGGATTTCTTGTTAAACCATACGCGCTGAACTCTGTTGTAGAACCCATTGCGAATTCATCTAAGTTAGTTTTTCCTATTATAATCCCCCCTTCTTCTAATATTTTTTCAACAACTGTTGCATTATATGGAGGAATGTAGTTTTCCAATATCTTAGAGCCAGCAGTTGTTGGTAAAAAATTAGTTGAAATGTTATCCTTAATGCTAACAACTAAACCTGGTATCTTCATTTTCTTGTCAGATGCAATATTTCTCTTTATTTCACTTATCCTATCTAAAATAAAATCTTCAGAATCAATTGATATATATGCATTTATAATATTATCTTTTTTCCTAATCAATTCCAATTTTTTAAAAACATAATCTTCCATTTCTAAGCTTCCTTTTCTTATGTTTTCTAATATAGAAACAGCAGTTTCTTTCATTATTCTCCTCTCCATGGTATTTTAATTTTATTTTGGGCAACCCTTTCATTTGGTATTAAATCGTATATGTTTACTTTTTCTATATTCACACTATATGGTGGATTCAATTCGCTATCCCAAACGTTATAAAGAGGCTTAACATTAAGTGAGCCCAATGATGAGACTTGATTTAATAAGCTTCTAATTTCATCAATATCCTTACAAAGCTTTTCAAGCTCTTCTTCAGTAAAATTAATTCTCGATAGATCCAATAATTCATTTATTATATCTTTATCACATTTTTTACTCAAGTCTGCCCACTTTTTGTGTCTTAATAATGCATCTTATTATATTTTTTGTTCCCATTGATCTCTCTTTCCATATTTAGTCCGACTTGAGCCTCAATTACATCTATTGAATATGCCATAGCCCTTCTTAATCCATCGAGTATTGGATAGATTTCATAAAATTGCTTAGACCCCTTTAATGATTTGATTAATTCAAGTTCCTTATCAATTAATTCATGAATTCTAGAATATACATTTAGCAATTCATTAGCATTTTGGCTTGTTCCTATATTATCAACTATAGATATAACTTCTTTTGATACATCATTTATAAGATTATCAAGCATATCTGGTATTTGGATATCATTTATATTTTCTATCATCCATGTAGACATAAAAACTATGTGATCTGCAATCCTTTCAATGCTTTTTATAGTTGTATAAAGATTAATCGCTTCAGTCGAGTTATAAATGCCTAGATCCTCAAGCTTAACAGTTTCCTGAAGTGCAAGATTGATTTGCTTATAGATATATAAATAAAGTTTATCCATTACATCATCTCTTTTTATTATGCTATTAAAGATCTCTATATCCCTATTTTTTATTGCATTTCCAAAATCCTCTAGCATAGACTTAAATGTCTTCCTCATATTTTCTATTGCAAGAGTTGTAGGTATTGAACTCAAATCTACAACAACACGCAGCGTTACGCTGTTCTCGCTTTCTTCTAAAACTTCAAGCCCAACTACTTTATTTCTCACATTATTCATTATTTGATATACTCTGTTTAACATTAAAGGTGAAAATACTAGTTTTATCGAAGTATATCCTGCTAAATAAGCCGAGATTACCTCCATAATAATAGCAGAATCTAATAAATTTTCATTTATATAAATCTCCTTCTGAATCTCCATAGGTTTTTCTTTATGTTTGGATGAATAAATTTTTAATGCATTATCTCTTGTTAATTCCATAACAACTTCTAACCCTTTATCTATACCTAATTCATCAGCCCATTCTTTTGGTATAGAAATTATATATGTTGATCCTCCCGTTACCTGGACTCTTCTTACCATTTTTGTTTCTTTTTGATTTTTCTTAGACATTTTCACACCAATATATAAATCTATAAATAATATTTAAATATATATATTATATAATGATCTTTAGATAATATATAAAAATTTTTATAAAATAAATTAATTTATATTTATAAAAATTCAAAGTTTTTAGATATAACTTCTCCTCTTATTGCCCTAGATGAATGGACTCCTAGTACTTTTACTTCATTTATATAGCTTAATCTTGAATAATCTCCTTTTATAACGACCATTAAAGGATAGCTTCCTACTTGCCTTGCATAGCAAAAACCTTTATCACATTCTTCTACCCATAAATCCTTTAATATTGTTCCTTGAGGGGCAACTAAAGATAGCATATAAGGATCAAATTGATCTCTAATATAGTGAATAAAAGACTTAGATATGCCTTCGTTCTTTTTTCTTATTCCATGATCAATTCTATATGCCTTTGTGTTTTCTAATGCAAGCAATTTTCTTACATTTACCCTTCTAACCATTAATTTCCTTTTAATTATTTCTTCTAAAAACTCTTTATTATATCTATAGGTCTCTTTTGTTTCTCCAGGTAAACCTAATATGAAATTAATACCTGGAAGCAATTCTGGCAAACCATTATAGCCTCTAGATGAACCAACAGAATTAACAATTTCTATGGACTTAATAGCTTCATCGAATGTTACCTTTAAGTTGTTTATCTTTATTACCTTTGGATCTAAAGATTCGATACCAAACGCAGCCACATCCCCCGGGGTGTGATATTTTATTATTATATTTAACGCATCCATAGATTCTTTTGGGTACCTAGATATAGTACCAGGATTTACATTATCTATATGCAATACGTATAAATTAGGAGCGTTAGACCTAATTCCATAAAACAACCTTCCTAATTCATTTGAGTTAGGAATAGGCCATTCATCTTCTCCTATCCTTTCTGATCCATAGACAAGGATATCGGCTTGCCTCCCTAATCTAAAAGATCTTGCCCCATTATCATATAATGCCTTTACTTCTTTAACTATACCTTCTACTTTTCTTTGTATAGGTTTTCCTCTTAATGGCTCTACACAGAAGCTACAACCGCCAGATATCCACCTAGAGCATCCTCTATATGTTTCCAATTCAACAATAAGGTTTTTACCGTAATTGGGGTGTTGCTTTATTATTCTTGCTCCTAAAGCAGCAAACTTATCAACATCATCATAATTCTCCCTTATTTTATAGGGAGATGCGTTGCTTTCCCCATCTTTAAAAAATTCATAAAAATAAATTTCAGGATCACCAATTACTAGTACATCAAAACCCGCTTTTTTAAATACTGATGGACTTATTGCATCTTTACCTCCTATTTGACCTATTCCCCACTTTGCCGCTGGACCAACAAGTACCTTAAAGGGTTTATTTAAAATTTTAGCATATAATAAAAGTTCTTCACCGGTTATAGGTTTTCCTCCGATGTATTTGCCTGGGACTACTACACCCGCGGAAAATATAGCTAAATCATAATCATTATAATTAGTTAACTGGGTATTTCTTAGCTGATCTATTGTTACATATTTTATTTTAATATCATTATCAACACTCCATATAGCACCTGATATATATCTGGGATAAACATCTATATATGGAGGTACTCCTAGGCCTCCAGGCTCATCATTATACCCATCAACTATTAAAACTTTTCTCATCATTTTTATCTTCCTTTTTATTTAACAAAAATGAGTATAATAAAGCTAAAACTATAATAAATATTATAACAATGATTGAAATATATTCTGGAATAAAAATATTGATATCCAGAAATTTGCTTATGCTATTTATCAAAGAACTGATACCAATATAGCTCAAACCAATGGCAAGAAAACCATCTATATGCTTTAAATTTATCAGAGATTTGTTTACATTAAAATATATAGACCTAATAATCATTGTTCCAAATATAGTTGAGGAATAAGCTATTATTTCATTTCTTGTTAACAGGACTATCGCTGGAATTGAATCAAAGGCAAATATTAAATCAGTAACCTCAATTGCCAAAATAACCAAAAAATATTTAGTAGGATAAATTTTACCATTCTTTCTAATAAAGAAGGAAAATTTTTCATTTAATAATTCATCTTTAAATCTTTTCTTTAAAAATAATACAAACCTAGATTCTTCATTTTCATTTCTTATTTCATTTTTGCCTAATTCATAAGCGCTAAATAAAACAATTAATGATAATAAAATAGAACCAAAGCTAAATATATCAATTAATTTTATACCTGCAAAAACGAAAAAGAACCTAAATATTAAAGCAGAATAACTTCCTATAGCTATAGCTCTCTCTTGAAATTCAAAAGATATGGAAAATTGTTTAAATATAAGTAAGAAAACAAGGATATTGTCTAAACTAAGCGAAACCTCTAACAAATAAGATACTAAATATAGATAAGAACTGTGAAAACCATAATTTAAATAGAGCAATAGAAGGAAAAATATTGATAATGAAACCCAAATTAAAATTAAATACTTGAAATCTTTTTTAAATAGGAATTCAATACTAATACCAAATAAAAGTATTGCTAACAAAGAAAACCATATTAAATACATTTATACCACTTATGGTGTGATTCTTTCAGTATCCCTCGGTAAAAGCCTCGCTTCTCTTACATTATCAAGGTTTAAAAATTGCTTTACTATTCTTTCAAGCCCAAGTCCTACTCCTCCATGAGGCGGAGTTCCATCTTTGAAGAAGTCCAAATAGAACTTAAATCTCTTTTCATCTAATCCTTTGTCTTTCAAGTTTTTAACTAGCACATCATATCTATGTTCTCTCTGACTTCCAGTTGCTACTTCTAGCCCCTTGAATAATAGATCAAATCCATAAGTCCATTGATTGTCCTCTTGCTTTCTCATAGTATAAAATGGCCTTACTTTCCATGGATATTCAGTTACAAAAACAAAATCACTATTAAATTCCTTTTTAACATACTCTCCTAAAAGCTTTTCTGATTCGGTATCTAGATCATCACCTATTTCTAGGTGTTTTCCATAATAATTTTCTAGTATTTTATAAGCTTCCCTTATAGGTATTCTAGGTATCCTTTCTGGTATCAACACTTCTAAGTTGAAGAATTCTCTAACAGGTTTAAGGTATTTATCGCTTAAAGCTTTTTCTGACATCCTCTTAAAGAATCCTTCAACAGTATTTATAACATCTTCAACGCTACTTATATAACCCATCTCCATATCAAGCCCATGGAATTCTGATAAGTGCCTCACAGTATGATGTGCTTCAGCTCTAAATACTGGACCGATTTCAAAAACCCTTTCTAATCCAGATATAACAGCTAATTGCTTATAAAATTGAGGGCTTTGAGCTAAATAAGCTTCTTTACCAAAATAGATAACTGGGAAAACTTCAGCTCCTCCTTCTGTACCTGTTGCAACAATTTTTGGAGTAAATATCTCAACAAAACCGTTATCTGTTAGATATTCCCTAAAAGTCTTTGCTACCCAGGATTCAAAGATAAATATTGCAGACACCTTTCTGTTCCTAACATCAAGCCATCTATAATCAAGCCTAACATTAAATTGTGCATCAGTACTGCTATCAGGATCTAATGGTATTGGTTCAAACGGCTTGTTTAAAATATTTAATTTTTTAACTTGCACCTCATATTTTAATGATGACTTACCCTCAGTCAAAATCCCTTCAATGCATATAATTGATTCCTTAATTAATTCCTTTGATTTCTCAATTTCTTCTTCAGGCGTTATGCCTTTTTTAAAAACAAGCTGTAAAACACCTGTTCTATCTCTTAATAGTACAAATTTAACACCACCAAGGTCTCTAATATTGCTTACCCATCCGCATATCTTAATATCTTTATTTAAATAGTTTTGATGATTTTCATAAATTTCTTGGATAAAGTTATTTTTAAGCATTTTATATCTCCCTACGAATTTATCATTTATCTCAATTTTTAACTCTTTATGTTAAATTAACACTTTATAATTATTAATAATAAATTTAATTTTATTGTTAATAAAAAGATTAAATATTATACAGCTGCATTAAAAATAGGATTTGACTTGAGATGGAAACTATGCGTATCTGATAATATAAGTGTAGCTATGAAAATCAGTAGTATGGGTTATGATGTTCATGGTCATGATATAAAATTAACCCTATGTGTTTGCGATAAAGTTTTAGATAACAATCCAATTATTGACATAGAAAATTTACAAAATTTACTATCAACATTTCTAAAAAGATTAGACAGAAAAAAATTATGGGAAATAGTTGGGAATGAGGGTACTTTTGAGGATTTATTAATCTATATAAAAAATAATATAAAAATAAATAATGTTTGTGAAATTAGAGCTGAAATACCTAATAAAGAAATTTATTTAGAAATTTAACAAGATAAAGGGGATAAAAATGTCAAAAGAGTTTAAACCGCCAAGAGGCTTTAGGGACTTTCCTCCAGAAATAATGATACTAAGGAAAAATTTAATATCGAGGTTAGAAAATGTCTTTAAAAGATACGGATTCGACCCATTAGATACTCCAGCTGTTGAATATTGGGAGACTTTATCTGGAAAATATGGAGAAGAGGCAGAAAACAGATTAATATGGCGTTTTAAAGATCCGTGGAGTGATAAGGATTATGCTTTAAGATATGATTTAACGGTACCATTAGCTAGATTTATATCATCTCATCTTGATATTCAAATGCCATTTAAAAGATATCAAATAGGCCCTGTCTGGAGACATGAAGAGCCTCAAAAAGGAAGGTATAGAGAGTTTTATCAATGTGATGCAGATATTGTCGGATCTCCTTATCCTGAGGCAGATGCAGAAATGATTAATTTAATTATTGACGCTGTAAAATCTCTTGGCTTCGAGTCAGGATTTGAAGTAAAAATAAACGACAGAAGACTTCTATCAGGAATATTTGAGCAAGAACTCAATATAAAATCTCCATTAACTATTTATAGAATTATTGATAAGCTAGACAAGATAGGCATAGATAACGTTAGAAAAGAGTTAAGCGAAAAACTTAATAAAGATGTTGTAGAAAAAATTGTTAGTCTAATTAACATGAAAGGTAAACCGGATGAAATACTAGAAAATATAGATAAAAGTTTTGGTAAAAATGTTTTGGTAAAAAATGCGTATAATCATTTAAACGAAATGCTGGAATTGGTTAATAATAAAGATAAAGTTGTTGTTGATCTAAGTTTAGTTAGAGGTTTGGATTATTATACTGGTCCAATTTATGAGGTCGTATTAAAAGAACCTAAAATTGGTAGCATTTCTGGAGGAGGTAGATATGATAATTTAGCAGGCATTTTTTCAGGAAAACAATTACCAGCAACTGGAGGAAGTATTGGAATAGAAAGAATAATTGATGCTGGTTTGGAATTAGGAATTTATAACCTTGATAAGAAAACTTATACTGATATACAATTAATATTTATCGGACAAGATGCGTTTAGGTATGCATGGAATGTTGCAAATCTTTTAAGATCTAATGGATATAACGTTAAAATAGATTTGAATAGAAGTAAAGAAGATCAGCAAAGAAAAAAAGCAAATAAATTAAACATACCTTTATTTATTTTCATTGGTAAAAAAGAAGAAGAAACAAAAAGTGTAACAATATACAATACCAAAACTAATGAAAGAATTAATGTTAATTTAAGCGATATTATAGATAAAATAAGGAATCTTATATAATGAATTCTTAATTGTATTTATAAAAATATATTAACTTAGAGAACAACTGTTTTTATTGGTGATTATATGAAACCGGCTCTTGTAATAATTGATATGTTGAACGATTTCATTTCAGGTATTTTGAAAACAGATGAAGCAATATTAACAGTTAAACCAACAAAAAAAGCTATTGATGTTTTTAGGAAAAAGAATTATCCAATATTTTATGTTAATGATTCACATTATTATAATGATTTCGAAATCTCCTTATGGGGACCACACGCTATGAAAGGAACTGATGGCGCAAAAGTATATAAAGAAATAGAGCCAGAAAAAAATGATTATGTATTAGAGAAGCATGTATATAGCGCTTTTTATAACACACCTTTAGATTACCTATTAAGGACAAACAATATTGACACAGTTTTTCTAGCAGGCTTAGATGCTGATATTTGTGTTAGGCACACTGCCGCCGATGCTTTCTTTAGAGGATATAAAATATATGTAATTAGAGATGCTGTAGCAGCAAGAATAGATAAAAACTGGGAAGTATATTATAAAAAGGTTTATAATGCTAATATAATAAATTCTGATGATCTTGATAAAATTATCTAAACCTTAATAATTTCTTTTAAAATAAAATATCTAGGGAAGAGATTGGAAAAAAGAAGTACAGGATCAATTGATGTAAAGCTTTTCTATATTTATGCAAATTCAATAGTTGATTATAAGGAGTTGGATTTAAAAAAGTGTGATTCGTGCTTTTGCACTAATTTGTCTATTGATAATAATAATGAACCTTGGATTTTCGTTGATATAGATGGAGAAGGAACTCTCGAAATAGATAATGAAAAATATGCAATATATGGAAGTAAAGAAATAACAGATGGAAAATGGATAAAAGCAACAAAATCTGGTCTAATAAGGTTATGTCCTTCCTATGTTGGCTTATTGGGAGAAAATAAAATATCAATTAACAAAATATATTTAATTTATTTTGAGCCTTCAACCTTTAGATTTTTAATAAAAGCAAAGCTAGTAAATGACGCATCAAAAGTTTTGCCATCAATTTCTGATGAGTTGCTAAGGATCCTTAATGATTCTCTAGACGAGATAACAATTGATTCTATAAAAGGAGATAAAATTGAAACTGCTTTAAAAACACAGCTAATAAAAGCCCCATGGTATCTTAATAATCTTGAAAATTATATAAGTATTAATGATATTGATGGAAAAGAAATAGATTTTTCAAAATTGAAAAAAAGTGCTGAAAGAGCAGAATCTATATTAGAAAAAGGTATGGAAAGATTAAGAAATAAATTCGGGCCTATAGGTAACCTTGACTTGATAGCGCATGCCCATATCGATTTTACATGGCTTTGGGATACAAATGTAACAAAGCAAAAAGTCTATAGGAATTTATCTAATGTGATATCATTAATTAAAAACAATAATTTTTTAAAGTATGGTATATCAAACATTGTTTATTTGAAATGGATTAAAGAAGAGTATCCTGAACTCTATAAAGAAATAAAGAATTTTGCGATGGAAAATAAACTAATACCGTTAGGAGGTATGTGGGTTGAAAGTGATACCAATTTACCAGGAGGAGAATCTTTAGTAAGACAGTTTCTTTATGGACAAAGATTTCTATTAAAGGAATTCAATAAAATTTCAACTATTGGTTGGTTGCCAGATTCTTTTGGTTTCTCTGCACAATTACCTCAAATAATGAAGAAATCTGGAATAATTGGCTTCTATACGCATAAATTATATTGGAATAGCATAAATAAATTCCCCTATTCTGTTTTCTTATGGAAAGGTATTGACGGATCTGAAATGCCATCCATAAATTATCCAACTTATGGAAGTGATTTATCTCCAAGTCAATTAGTAAACGCATGGAATGATCATAAAATAAAAGATTTACCGGCATTTTTAGTTTTTGGTCATGGAGATGGAGGGGGAGGGCCAACATGGCTAATGCTAGAGAGGTTTTTAACGTATAAAGACTTCCCAGGTTTACCAAAACTTACAGTTAAATTACCTCAAGAGCATATAAGTGAAATTAAAGAACATATGGAATCATTACCTATTTGGTATGGAGAGCTTTATTTAGAAACCCATAGAGGAGTTTATACAAATGGCGTAAAGCTAAAAAGATTGATAAGAGAAACAGAGATGAAATTAATTCAAATTGAGACTTGGTCTTCTCTTTTAAATAAAAATATTAACATGGAAAAGTATTGGATAAAACTTCTCGAATTTGAATTTCATGATGCTATTTCAGCAACAACAACTTATCAGGTCTATGAAAATATAATTAATGAGCTTGATTCAATAATAAATCAGCTTAATCAAGTTTTACTGTCAATGTTGAAAGATCTGATAATAAATGACAATAATTATATAACTTTTTTCAATTATCTCCCTTGGAAAAGGGAAGAATTAATAGAATTAGAAAACCCATTAAAAGGTAAGGTGTGCCAAAAATTTGGAGAAAAATATTTAACTGAAATAGATTTACCTCCTACAGGATTCATTTCATATGAAGTTGGTCCTTGCATATCTCAGTTTAACACAGAAATTTCCAACGATAAATATATAGAAAACGATTATTTTATTTTAAATAAAGAAGGAGAGAATATAAAAGTTTATGACAAAGAAAATAAAAGGTACTCTATAAATGATATTTATTTACTTCTGTGTGAAGATATGCCAGAGAAGTTTGATGGATGGGATATAGATGAAAGCTATAAAAGAGTTTGTAAAAAAATTAGCTTGAATTTTATCGGTTCTGAAAAAGGACCATTAATGAGCTGTTTAAACTTTGTTAATGATATTAACAATTCTGAAATAAAAACAAAGATTTGTTTAAGAAGAAATGTGATAGAGGTTAATCATGAAGTTGATTGGCATGAAAATCTTAAACTACTTAAAACAGTTATTGAAGCAAACATTATGGGTCAATACAATCATGCTGAGATACCTTATGGAGTAATAGAAAGACCGACTCTACCTAGTAACAGTTGGGATAGAGCCAAATATGAGGTCCCTATGTGGAAATGGACTGATGTCTATGACCCTGACTATGGTATATCAATAATAAACTTTGGAAGGCAAGGTTATAGCGTTTCTTCAAATGTACTAAGCTTATCTTTATTAAGGTCTCCCTTATTCCCCAACCCAAAACTAGATAGAGGTAGACAAGATATAAAATATTGGATATATCCTCACAAAAATACTTGGAGAGAATCCCTTACTCCTAAGTTAGCTATGGAATTAAATAATCAGGTTATCTATATTAAAGGAAAATCAGATAAAAGAAGCTTCTTGGAAATAGATCCAAGCTTGATGATGTTTGGATCGTTAAAAATGATGGAAGATTCTGATAACTTGATATTAAGAATCTGGGAGACTTATGGGAAAAGCGTTTGCATAGATCTTAAGTTTGAAAATTATATTATAGAAGGCGAAACCAATTTAATTGAAACAGAAAAAAATGAATTAAATAAAGTGTGCCTAAAGCCTTATGAGATAAAAACGTTGATATTAAAAAAGGTAAAGTCTTAATATTCTATTATATATTATAAAACATGGTGCAAAGATTGTCAATTGAAGTATTGGGGATTGAAGAATTCCACAATATGATACTAAACGAGGCAAAGAAAGAGAAAAGTAAATACGATCCTAAAATAACTGAAGAGGAAATCAGAAAATTATTAGATGAATTGAAAGAAAGAAATGCAGAAATAGTTAAGATAGGCGATAAAGAAATTATCAAGGTAAAATTGAAGAATTCTATATCATTTATAGTTGTTTATCAACCTTATTATAAAATTAAAGCAGTTGAAGCGATGAAAGACTTAGAGAAAATTTCGTCGATAATAGAAAACTCATATAATTTATTGGTATTTTATTCTAGGAGAGGGAAGCTAACTACTTCAGCATACCTATATTTAGGTAATGTCATGGAGGAAAACGAGTTAGGAATATTATTTATTAATGGCAATGCAAAAGAAATAATAGAAGTTTTTGATATATTAGAAAAAAATGGTTCTTACACACCTGAAGAAGAAAGTTTTATTAATATAGATTAAGACTTATTGATACTGTTTTCAACTAATATTCTTCTCTCAACACTAGCTACATGTCTCCTTACTTTAATTACCGCATCAGGATTTACGCTTATAGAATCTATACCCTTTCTAACAAGGTTCTCAACAATTTCCGGATAAACGCTTGGAGCTTGACCGCATATACTTACGGTTGCATTATGCCTATGAGCTGCATCTATTAGCATACCTATTGATTTGAGAACCGCTGGATCTCTTTCATCAAAATATCCCATCTTAGCTAATAATGAACTATCTCTATCAACTCCTAACGTTAATTGGGTTAAGTCATTACTACCAACACTAAATCCGTCTACCATTTTTGCAAATTCATCTGCTAAAATAACTGTGCTAGGAACTTCAACCATTATCCACACTTTAAAGTCCTTTCCTCTTTTAAGTCCTTCATCTTCCATTATTTTCATGGCTCTTTCTAATTCCCAAGTAGTTCTAACAAATGGAAACATTACATAAACATTTTTTAAACCCATTTCTTCTCTAACTTTTTTAATAGCTTTAACCTCAAGTCTAAATGCTGGTTCATATGGTTTTTGTATATATCTAGAAACCCCCCTCCATCCTATCATTGGATTTCTTTCATCAGATGGCTCATATTTTTCTCCTCCCTTTAACCTGCTATATTCATTGGTCTTAAAGTCACTGAATCTAACAACTAAGGGTCTTGGTGAAATAGCAGCAGCAACTTTTGCAATCCCTTCTGCTAATCCATCGATAAAAACGTCAGGTTTTCCTTGCTCTATCAAATAAAGCGGGTGATAACCTATCTTGCTTGAAATTATAAACTCGACTCTCATCAAACCAATTCCATCAAATGGTAAATTAACATATCTATCGATTTCATCAGGTTCTCCTAAATTCATATAGATCTTTGTGCCTGTAACAGGGTAAAGATCTGCTAAAAATTCTAGACTTATTTTTTGTTCTCCTTCTTCTCCTTTCTTTTTAGACTCTTCTTTTTTCTCAGCTATTCCATAAGTAACTACTCCTCTGCTTCCGTCAACAGTTATTGGCATTGAATCTTTAATAGCAGAGGTTGCATTTCCTGTTCCAACAACAGCGGGCTTTCCCAATTCTCTTGCAACAATAGCAGCGTGTGCTGTCATACCACCTTCATCGGTAACAATAGCTGAAGCCATTTTCATATAAGGTACCCAATCTGGGTCGGTCATTTTAGTTACCAAAACGTCTCCAGGTTTCATTTTTTCAGCGGCTTCATTAACTGTATGTATTATCTTTGCTAATCCGCTTGCTATACCAGGGCTAGCTGGAAGCCCTCTAGTCAAAATACTTCCTTCTTTTCCTGTTTTTTGTCTAGACCATACCGTTTCAAATCTTGCTTGAACTATCATAACATTTCTTGGAAAAGTTAAATCCATATCTATAGCCCATTCCATATCTAATGCATGATTAAATGCATCTTCAGCCTTTTTTGCAATTTCTGCTAAATATTTTATCTCTTCATCCCTTAATGATGAGGACTTTGAAGTTATGCCAAACATTTTTAATAAATCATATAAAGGCCCTTCCGGATAATTTTCCGGATTATCAAGTAACTCTATATCTACGTTTTTCTTATTTACTGGATCATAAAACCTGCCTATCTTCTTTGCTGATATTCTTCTTTCAATTATATTTAATGTATTTTTATCTAAGACAAAGCTATCAGGTGTAACAATACCTCCTACAATTAGTTCTCCTAGACCCCATGATGATTCTATGACAATTTTATTTGTTTCTCCAGTAGCTGGGTGAACTGTAAACATTACCCCAGAACTCTTACTATTTACCATCTTTTGAACTATAACAGCTATTGATACCTTTCTATGATCTAACCCTAAGCTTTCCCTGTAAATTAATGCTTTTGCAGTCCATATGCTTGCCCATACCATCTTTACATACTTTAGTAAATCTTCTATACCTTGCACATTTAAATATGTATCTTGAATCCCTGCAAAGCTTGCTTCAGCAACATCTTCTAAAGTAGCGCTGCTTCTTACAGCAACTCTAGGATTCTCGATCCCTAATCTTTTGCCTAGCTCAATATATGATTGTTCTATCATATCTTTTAAATCATCTGGTATATCAGTAACTTCAAATTTTCTTGTTATTTCTTCACTTATTTTTTCGATTTCTCCAGGCTTTAATGAACCAATCTTTTTAACAGTATCATTTAAATATTGCTTTAAACCTGTTTTTTCTATAAAGTATTCATATGATTTTGATGTAATTACTAATCCGGGAGGAACTGGAAAGTTATGTTTAGTTAATTCTACTAATCCTTTAGCCTTACCTCCTAATAGCTCAATATTTAAATCCTTAATTTCATCAAGCCATAATATATAAGAATTTTCCTCCACTACTCAGCCCCATATTTCACAAAGTGAAAGGAAACCTTTTAAAATCTTATGCTCCAACAAACCTTATACTTATTATATAAAGTTAAAACAATATATTAGAGGGGAAGAATGGAAGAAACAAATGATAAAACAAACTTTAAAGAAATAATAAAGAAAAGAGCAGAAGAGTTAACATTTGATATAAATTTTGATATGCCGATTGGTTTTCTTAGATTTATGAAAATGCTTAAAAAAGCAATATTACAATCCTACAAAAGCAAGAAAAGAATTATGATAGTTTTAAGTGGGGATAATCAAGAAGAAATTGGCATATTAACTTCAAAATTAATTTTATCATATGAAAACATATTGAGGGAAGAGCAAATTATTAAAAATTTGAATTTTTTATATGTTTTTTATGATCACAGCGATGCATCAAAGCTGAAAAAAGAGATAGCTAAACGGAATGTAAAAGAAAAAGGAGGAAAGCTAAGCCTATCAATATATAGAATTGAGGATTCAAAAAAACTTATGGGACAAACATTTCAAGGTGCAATAATTGATTTATATGAAGACCTTAGACCCAACTATATAGGCATTATATCTGGTTTAGTAGAAAAAGGAGGTTTGCTAATTTTACAAACTCCTTCGTGGGATAAGTGGGATAATAAAATAACGTTCTTTAAGAAAAATTTGATAGTTCCGAATTATGAAAATCCTAGAAACATTTTCATAACATGGTTTAAGAAAAAAATAATTGAGCATAGAGAAAACGTTTTCGTTTATGATGCAGATAATGATAAATTATTAAATGAACCTGAAATAATATATGATATTCCAAAAGAAAAAGAATTAGTAATACCATCAGACATAACTTTTCCTAAAGAAGTTTATGAATTAGCTTTAACTCAGGATCAAATAAATGTAATTAAAGAAAGCGAGTCCCTAATAGATTTTAATGAAAAAAAGAAGGTAATAGTCGTCACAGCAAATAGGGGTAGGGGGAAGAGCTGTGCAATAGGATTGAGCTTATCAGGTTTAGTAAAATCTTTATCGGATAAGAAAAAAGTAAAAATTATTGTTACGTCTCCAAGCCTTGAAAATACTCAAAGCCTCATGGAATTAGCTATAAAAGGGTTAGAAAAACAAAACTTTAAAATCAAAGT
Source organism: Caldisphaera sp. (assembly GCF_049974385.1). Classification (NCBI taxonomy): domain Archaea; kingdom Thermoproteati; phylum Thermoproteota; class Thermoprotei; order Acidilobales; family Acidilobaceae; genus Caldisphaera; species Caldisphaera sp. The sequence continues at coordinate 26,570 of NZ_JBMFIW010000001.1, forward strand.
CGATAGAAATAAAGAAAATTTAATTTATGGTATTTATGGAGACAACTTTTCAATTTCTTATTTGGAGCCAAAAGATGCAATACAAGAATGGTGCGATATATTGGCTATAGATGAAGCTAGCGGGCTCCCTGTTACGTTGTTGGTCAAATTATGGCAATCCCATAAGAAAATTTTAATTGCTTCTACTTTGCACGGCTATGAAGGGGCAGGTAGGGGATTCAGCTTTAGATTTTTAAATTATTTAAAAAAAGATGAAAATACTATATTAAAACAATTGGAAATGGTTACGCCAATTAGGTATGCTGAAAACGATCCAATTGAAAAATGGGTATTCGATGTTTTATTATTAGATGCAGAGCCAGTAGAAATTGATGAACAGGATTTAAAAGATATAAATGAAGGGAAGTTAAATTACCTAATCGCAAAGCCTGAAGAACTATTTTTCAACAATGAGCAATTACTGAGGCAAATATTTGGAATATATGTGCAAGCCCATTATAGGAATGAGCCGGATGACTTAGCATTAATTGCTGACGCTCCCCATTACAGCATAAGAGCTATAACAACCCATAAGGGTAAAGTTGTATCGGCATCTCTTCTTGCAGAAGAAGGTGGTTTAAGTTATGAATACAGTAAGTCTTTATTGCTAGAAGATAAAACAAGAGGCAATATAATACCAGATAGAATCATAAAACATTACAGAATCTTTGATTTCGGAAACCTTAGAGGATGGAGGATTGTGAGGATTGCAACTCATCCACTGCTTCAAAATAAAGGATTAGGGAGCAAATTAATATATTATTTGATTAATGAAAGCTTGGAAAAGAACTTTGATTGGATAGGCAGTGGTTTTGGTATTAATGTAGAACTATCAAATTTCTGGATTAAAAACAAGTTTTCTATAATCCACATGAGTCCTGATAGAAACCCGATTAGCGGTGAATATACTGTATTAGTTCTTAAAGCTTTATCTGAAAAAGCAAAGAAAATAGAAAAAATTGCCGAAAGCATTTTTAAGAGTAAGCTGATCTATAGCCTTTATGATACTTATAAAAATATGGAACCAGAATTGGCATTAGTTTTGTTGAATTCAATACCTATAGATAAAATGGAAGAAATAAACGAAATTGAAAAGAAAAGACTTTGGGCATACCTTTATGGAACTATGACCTATGAAACAACAAATGATATAATATTTAAAATAGTAAATAATTATTTTAAAATTTTACCAATAGATAACGAAATTTTGGATGAATTTGAAAAGAAGTTACTTATATTAAAAGTTATGCAAGGAAGAAGCTGGAAAGAAATTAGTAAAGAGATGAAAATATCAACAGATAAAGCTGAAAATATTATTAAAAAAGCTATAATAAAATTAGCAAATTATTACTACAAAATAGATCAAAATTTTTCGCCAGGCATAGATTCTTCTTCTCTTTAATTATTAATGATCAACCATTAAATGTTTATTAAATTTACAATGAAAATTAGATTTGGGGATATCAATGAATGAACAAGAACTGTTAAAACTATTCATGAGACAGTCAGCCCAACAAGTGTATGTAGTTACATCAAAAAGTAAAAATGGCTATTCAGCTATAACCGTATCAAGCTTAACAAGCATTAGTATGGATCCTCCTTTAATGATGATTTCTATAGACAAAAAATCGCATAATCATGAAATTTTAGTAAATTCTGAACACTTTATAATAACTTTATTATATTACGGAGATGAAGAAATATCTAAAATAATGGCAGATAGAATAGATGCTAAAGAAAAGCTTGAAAAAGTTGGATATACAGAAAGTGGATATGGGCCTATACTAAATATTGAAAGACCGTATTTAATATTATCAAACTATAAAGTTTATGATGCTGGAGATCATAGTATAATACTTGGTAAAATTATCGATGGAAAAATTTCAGATATAAAATGTCCATTAGTTTATTATAATAGAAACTATACTACATTAAAGAACTGCTAATATATTTAAAAATGTAAAAATTTAATTAAATATATATGAAATGTGTAAAAGGGAGAAAAATTGAATAAAGAATTGGAGGAGGCTGAAGAAGAGTTAAGGTGGATAGCTATGGCATTCGGTGGTCCGTCGGTACCTTTTGTTCCTACAAGAAAAGAGGTATTTGATTTAGTATTTGAGGCCTTAGATCTTAAGGAGAATGACGTACTTTATGATTTAGGTTGTGGTGATGGGAGAATAATTATTGAAGCTGCAAAAAAATATCCAATAAAAAAAGCTATAGGAGTTGAGATGAGAGAAGAGCTAATAAAAGATATTATGAACAAAATAAGAGAAGAAAAAATAGAGGAAAGGGTTCAAGTTGTACAAGGAGACTTCTTTAAAGTACCTATAAGTGATGCAACAGTTGTATATATGTATTTGCTTACAAGCGTAAATGAAGCATTGAAGCCTAAACTTAAACAAGAGCTTAAGCCTGGTACGAGAGTTGTAACACTTGATTTTCAAATATCAGGTTGGAAACCAGTAAAGGTAATAGGAGACAAGCTGGGATGGCAAAAAACATTATATGTTTATGTAATAGGTGAGTCCGACAAATAATTAATTCTTTAAAAACCTTTGTCTTAGCTCACTTCTTCTTATTTTACCTGTAGTAGTTGTTGGTAATGAATCAACAAACTCTATTACACTTGGATACGCATATAAAGCAAATTTTTTCTTAACATAATCTTTAATTTCTTCTTTAATATCTTCATTACCTTTTATACTTTCTTTCAAAACAACAAATGCAACAATTTTCATTCCCTTTTCTTTATCTTCAATACCTATAACTGCTGATTCCTTAACATATGGATGCGAATTAATTATATTTTCGATTTCTATTGGATTTATCCTATAGCCAGAAACCTTTATTATTTCATCTTTCCTACCTATGAAAATTAGATATCCTTCTGAATCTAAGTAGCCTATATCTCCAGTCAATATAAATTTGTTATCAATAATCTTTTTTGATGTAGATTCAGGGCTTTTATAATATTCTATCATTACGCCCGGATCAGGAAGAGTAACAGCTATTTCTCCTATCTCATTTTTTCCTAAGATGTTATAATTGTCATCGACAATTATTATATTATGCCCAGGACATGGAATACCAACTGTATTAATTTTTTTATTCATTAATAGAGAACTTTCACAAGTTATTAGCCCCGTTTCAGTTTGACCATATGTATTATTTATGCTTATACCCATCTTTTTCCCCCATTCATATATATCTGATGTAACTATCTCTGAACCAGTTAATATTGATCTTATCTTCAAATCATATTTTTTAAACTCATCGCCCAATTTCATAATCATTCTCAAAGCAGTTGGAACCAACACTGTACCAGTTACCTTATATTTTTCATATTTATTTAATAAATCAGATACATCTAGTTTACCTTCTCTTTTATAAACAACTAAAGGTATTCCATAATATAAAGATGGTAGAGCCATATTACCTAGACCGCCAATCCAAGCCCATTCTATAGGAGTCATAAATACATCATTTTCTCTTGGAGCTAAGTCTAAAGAGATTTGAAAAGATGGTAATATACCTAAAATCCAACTATGAGGCAATAGAGCCCCCTTAGGCTCCCCAGTTGAACCTGATGTAAACAATAAATGGGATGGCTTGTTTTTATCTGTATCATATTCTAAATTAGATATCTTTGTTATAGAATCTATATCATAATCTCCTCCATCATTGCTTACTATAATTATATCATTGCTTACTTCCCTTAATTTTTTAGTTTGTGTATGATCAGAAAAGATGACTTTAGACTTGGTTTTTTCTAATCTAATTTTAATAGATTCTGTTCCTAAAAGAGTCGATATTGACATAAAAATTGAATTATTTTTATAAGTTCCTATAATTGCTGACAATAAATTAAAGCTTTGTTGCATTATACCTCCTACGATATCGTTATTTTTTATATTTAGATCTGAAAGAAATTTTGCTATACCATTGCTTTTTTCTCTTAAGTATTGAAATGATAGCTCTTTGCCCTCTTCTATAACAGCGATACCTTCCCTTGAATCAATTGTTTTGGGCAAACTGAAATAGCTTGGCCATTCAAAATTTTTTATTATATCATTTAATTTGTTTCCAAAATTTCTGATATCAAATACTTTTATATCCATTTTCTATGCCTCTTAATATTACTTTCTTTTATTAATATATTTAATTAAAGTTTAAATTTTAATCCTATATAATTTTATTATACACAGTTTTTGAAGAAAGTAGTGTAATACTATCTAATCCTCCTAATTAAACTTTAAAAAGAATATAATTAATGGTGCTATATATTGAGCGATCAAACTACTGATAATAAGGCAATTACAAAAGATGAGCTTATTGAATGGTTAAGGAAGAAACTAGAGGACCTTAAAGAAGAAACGAGAATTATAGAAACGCTTCTTAATTATATAGAAGATTCTTCAAAACAAAACATCAATGAAAAAAGTGAAGAAGTGAAAATTGGAAGGAGAAAAATAGGAAAAATATATAGAGGAGAAGGTTATGTTAGATTAGTACCTGATTTACCAATACCTTTACCGCAAGAGCTTAAAGAATATTTGGAAACAGTTGAAGGTGAATTGAAGTCAACACAAATTAAAAATGGTTTACAAGATCAAGATCAGGTAAAGTTAATAATTAAAGAGAGGCCTGACGCTAGTATATCAGAAATAAGATTTGAAAACTTAAATACAACTATTGAAATGCTTAAGGCTAAAGCTGCTTTAAAATATACTGCGGAAGTTTCTTATCAAATCTACAAAGCGCAAAGTAAAGGAGAAGAAAGCGAGGGAATCGATGAAAGTAAAGAAGGTGAATCTTAATTATTTAAGAACTCTTAACAATATAATAAATCCAGTATGACCTATTGTTCTTACGGATGGCCTTAAAGCTTCTTTCCTCGGTTCCCATTCTCTTTTAATTAACTCTGAAATTTCTTGTATCACATATTTATCATCAATGTTTGATAAAAGCTTCTCTATTTGATTTACTGTAGGAACAAAAATTACAATAGGGGCACTAATTTTAATGGATTTATGTATTTTATTTAAGGCATTCCATGGATCTGCCATATCCAGAAAAGCCGCATCAAAGTTTTCTTCATCAATACCTTCTCTAATATCCTTTTTATTTATAATAATACAATCTAGAAAATTTGCCTTTTCTAAGTTCTTCTTTGCTATCTCTATCATATCATCCCTTATATCATAAGCATAAACCTTCCCATCAGGACAAACGTGTTTTGCAATTTCTATGGTTAAAAATCCACTTCCAATTCCAGCTTCTAAAACTTTCATCCCTTTCCTTATACCAGATAGGGAGGTAATATAACCTGAATCTTTTGGATATATTACTTGACTTTTCCTTTTCAAATCATACATTATTTTATCATAAAGGCTTGGTTCAATTAAATACAAAATACCTTTATCTAATTTTATTGTTTCTCCATAATCTTTCCCTAAGATTTCTTTTCCTTGTATATTGCCTAAAAATGTAGAATAAGATTGCCTTGCATCAATTGTAAAAAAATACAATTTCCTTCTGCCAGCTTTATTATCTGCAATAATTAAAACTTTTTGGCCATTGTTAATAGGCATTTATAACACCAATTACTCATATAAAGCCTCTTTAACAGCTTTTTTAACTGCCTCATAGCTGTTTAATTTTGGTTTCCAACCAACAGACTTTGCCTTTTCTATACTTAAAAGCATATATTTTACATCACCAACCCAACCTCTTCCTCCATTAACTCCTCCTGTTAAATAAATCTTCGGATTTAAGCCCATTTCCCCTATAATAATTTTAGCTATATCCATAACTGTTATTTGATCTTCACTTCCTATGTTATATACATCATAAGTTAAATTTTTCTCCTCAGTTTTATTAAATAAATAAAACATTCCCTCAACAACATCTTTAACATGTATATAACTTTTGCTTTGTGTTCCATCGCCTAATATTTCCAATTTATTTTTATCTTTTCTCAATTTTTCTATAAAATCGTGTATAACCCCATGATTTGATCTCTTACCTATTACATTTGCCAGACGAAATGAAACGGATATCATATTAAATGTGTGCGAATAAGCACTTATAATCGCTTCAGATGCTAGTTTTGCACCTCCATAGATACTTATTGGTTCTAATGGAGCGTAGTTTTCAGGTGTTGGTATAACTTTAGCATCACCATAAACTGTCGAAGAAGAAGTAAAAGCTAGTTTTTTAACTTTATTTTTTCTCATGGCTTCTAATAAAATGTATGTCATATTAACATTTAAATCATAAAGAGAATCAGGGGATTGTTCTCCTATTCTCACCTCAGGATTAGCGGCTAAGTGATAAACCATATCAACGTCTTTCAGAGAATCTGATGCAATACCTGGATCTCTTAAATCTCCTTTTATAAATTCAAAATTTTTTAAACCGATAAGATGTTTTATGTTTTCTAAGCTACCAAAACTTAAGTTGTCTACTACTTTAACTTCATACCCTTTTTCTACTAAATAATCAGATAAATGTGATCCGATAAAACCTGCACCACCAGTTATTAGTATTTTCATTTTAAATCCCCTATTTTATGTCATATTAAACATTTTTATCTTTTCCATTAATTTCATGAAAATTAATGGGTTTTTGTGAAATATTAAAAATTAAAAAGTTTTAATTAATTTAAATATTAATTAAATGGTAATTCTAATTACTATAATAGCTTGATTCCTAATAAATAAGCTAATATATAGATTATATGAGCGAAAATCTTAATATATTTGCATATATTAAGATTTTCTTAACAATATTTAAATATATTATTTAAAAATAATAGCTAATAGTTCTGTTTATTTTAACTGATCAAAAGCTGGAGATAAGTCTTATAATGTTTCATATATTCATTACTTCACCTTATATTAATGTTAATTACACAGAGATATTTCCATTCTAAATTCATTAACATGCGGAGGGTGGGGTTTGAACCCACGCAGGCCTACGCCAACGGGTTCTAGGCCCGTCCCCTTTGGCCAGGCTCGGGCACCTCCGCTCATAATTAATGTTTATACAAAGGATTAAATATAATTTTTGCTCAATTATTTGTTTATAGCAGAATTTTCAATTTTTCTTATATCTGTTAATATTTTAATTTTTTCAATTGCAATTCTAGATTTCGGAGTTAACATATAACGTAAAACATAAAGACCTGAAAGGGGGATATAAATTGTTCTTGACTCATTAAATCCACATAAATTGCAATTTACTTGGTAGTTAATCTCTATATAAGGTTCATTGTCTTTCATAATAGGCCCATCTATTTCATATTTGAAATCCGCTGGCGCATTGCAATATGGGCAAATGCCTGGTTCTATTATCTTTTCTTTCAAAATCTACCCCCCTAATCAATAATAATTGTGTATCCCAGGGTTTAAGGGGGGTAATCCTATGCTTATTGCTAAGATTATATAATGAAAAAATTTAATATCGTTATTCATTATTAAGAAAATATATGCTGTAAATGTATACACTATAAAACTAAAAGTGTATTAATTAGATTTTTAACTTATTAAAAGAGTTAAATTAAAATACAAAGAAAAATTTTTAGGTCGCATATTAAATTAAATGTAATTATACCTATCTTTATAGTTTTACTTGCTTTACTTCTTTTATTTCCCATAAGGATTTCTAAGGCTAGTTCTAATCAAATTATATATGTTCCACAGCAATATTCAAGTTTACAAGATGCCATAAATGCAGCAACACCTGGAACAACAATCTACGTCTCCCAAGGATACCTCTATAATGGATCTATATTAATTCAAAATAAGCAAGATTTGACAATTATTGGTCAAGGAAACGTTGTATTAAACTATGGCGGGTATGGGAATACAACAATAATAGATTCTTCTTACATAACAATTGAAAACCTAAATATCAGTGGGGGTTTAGATATAAACAGTTCAAGTCAAATATCTTTGAAAAATGTAAATGTTTCAGGAATTATTTCGTTACCTAACCAAGTTTTAGGAGATGACTTATTGGTATATGATGTTAATTCTTTATATATGCAAAATGTTATAGCTTATTGGACTATGCCTGGAATGACCTATACAACTTACCAAGGAATCAACATTACTGATTCTTCAAACCTAACTTTAAATAATGTCATGAGCTACGCTTTAAACGGTTACGGTGTTTATATAGATAACAGCAATGGCTTAACAATGCAAAACGACCTCTTTAATTCACCATCGAATGGAGGTATAGGAATTGGATTAGTGAATTTAACAAAGGCAGTTCTAACAGATGTAAATTCAAATCAAAGCTATCAGCTATACGTTTTAAATGTCAGCTCACTTAGCATTAATGGAATGGATTATTCTTCCAGCTACCAAACTGGTGGCGCAAACATAACAAATGCAAATCAATTAACTATTAATGATGCGAATTTTAATGGATTAAGCATTTCACAAATTTTCAAAACAACTCTTAACAATGTATTAGATTTGGGAAGCCTTAGCATTAATGGAGTAGGAAGCCTTGCATCTGCTATTCTTAATAATGTTTCAGTATACCAATACGTAGACATTAGCAATTTATCAAGCATTTCTTTAAATAACATAAAATTATATAATACTAGTTTCCAAACAAGTACTACATACGGTTTATATTTAACGAACTTCCTAAATTCGCCAATAACTGATTCAAACATATGGGGAGGATTAAACATAACTAATGGAAATTATTTAAACATAACTAACTCACTAATACCTTCCAATAACACATACGAATATTATAGTGATTATGTTTTATTTAATAATATCAATACCATAGCATTAAGCAATGCTAGCCTAGGAGGCGATGGTGTTTTAGTCTCAAATGGAAATTCTTTAAGCTTGTATAGTCTAAAAGCAATTTACTTAAGCGGTATTTCAATAAACAATTACAACATTGTTAAATTTAATGGAGTTAATATTAGCACATCTAGTTTTTTATTAAGTAATTTCTCAAGTTTAAACATGATAAATTCTTATTTAAGCAGTAATGAAGGAATGAACATAACTGGTACGACAGGTTCATCGATTTTGCTTAATAATTTTAATCTAGAGGCAGATAAATTTAATCCATATGCCAATGGAATCATGGTATATAATGTTTACAATTTTACAGCAACTAACTCTGTTTTTTCTTCTCATGACGGAGAAGGAGGAATAGGAATTTACACTGATGGAATACCTTATGTTTATTTAAACAATGTTAAATCTGTTGGCTGGTTTGGCCATTATGGCGGTACAGGTATTTGGTTAGTAAATCCAATAGATGCCACAATTGAAAACACTAATGTTACAGGTATAGATACTCAGACCTCATTTAGTTATGCGATGTTAGGACAAACAGGTATAATGATTACGGGTTCTTCTAAGTTAATTTTAACCAATTTGATTGTTAACTCTTTTAATAATGCAATTAACATAACTGGGAATTCAAATGGAGTTACTTTGTCTAAGGTATCAACAAAATCATTTAACGTAGGTATATTTGTTGGCAATGCAAATACTTTATCTCTTAATAGTATAAACGTTTATGTTTCATCAGAATCGCCATCTTATGGAATATATTTAAATAACATTAATCAAGTGAACGTAAACCAAGTTAATTTAATCGGAAAGTCAAATCAAATAGAATACACGAATTTTGAAATAAATAATGGGAAAAGCTTAACGATAAGCTATTTAAACAGTAATACATCAGGCACAGGTCCTTATATTGGTTTAAATGTTTTCAACTATTCTACTCTGGCTTTATCAAATTCAAACGTTTACGATGGCATATATTTAACAGATGTACCATATATAACAATGAATAACATAAATGCTGGTCTCTCGACTTATTATGGAATAGCAATATATGCACTTTCAGTATTAAATGGTAAATTTAATTATGTAAATGTTTTGAGAAATGATATAATATCTAACACTGGAATGGAATTAACTGGTATAAGAGGTAAGTCTGTTTTTTCATTAAATCAGATAAACTCGCAAAGTGATATATCTATTGATAAAGCATACAATGTTTCTGTAGCTAACACAAAAACTGATGGACTTTTCATTTCTAATTCGTATGTTTCAAATGTTTATTTAGCTGACTCAAGTGGAGGTATATCTTTTAATGCTGTTAATTTAGTTTACTTAACACAATCATCTTCTGATGGTATTTCTGTATCTTATGCCAAAAATGCTTCTCTGAATAATTTAAATTCTATAGCAACAAATCAAAATAGCAATTCCAATGGTATTTCATTTTATAACGTTACATACGCTAACTTAAACAATGCTAATTCATTAGGATGGAATGGATCATCAGGTGTTTATGCGTCATACGTTGCCTTCTTGGATTTGAATAACGTAGTATTAGGTGGAGGAACTGGTATTGATGTAAGCTATACTAACAACATTAACATTAAAAATGATAATGTTAAATATGGCGGAATAAATATTTTAGGATATCCATCTTCTACAGTAACAATTGAAAATGTTTTTACAAACGGCGGAATAAGGATATTTAACTCCTATACGTCAACGCTAACGAATATTAACGATGTAGGCAAGATAGAGGCAGACAATACAATATATTTAACCATGTCATCAATTAACATAGTTTCTAAAGGTCAAGGCATATCTATAAGCAATTCAAACAGTTCAAAATTATTTAATATAACATCATTAAGTCAAGGAGGAATTTCTATAACAGGAAACAAAAATTCCATAATATCAATAAATGATGTGACATCTAAAGGTAACATGCCATACAATACTTATGGACTCTCAGTTAATAACGGTGAAAGCCTATCTTTAAATAACTTCTTCTCATCTGAAGGAATTTCAATAAGTTCTATAAACTACATTAAAATTGAAAACGTAATATCAAATGTAAACAACGGGAATCAGGCAGACGTTTATGTAAATAATAACAATAATTTAAACGTATATAACCTAACCGAAAGCATTTATAATGGTACTTTCCAAGGTATGAGCACAACTGGTCTTAACATAATTAACTTAAACCAAGGAAATGATAATCTGCTAGATGTAAAAATTAATGCATATTATAGTAATCCTAATGTTTCAGCTAATGGAATTAGTATATCTAATGGAAATAGCATAAGTATTGAAAATTCATATATTAATTTGCCTCTGGTAAATGCAAGTTCATCTGGTTATGATATATATATTGCTTCTTCTAGAAGCAGTTCTTTAAGCAATTTAGTCTTAAACGGAGCGAATTCTATATCAATACATAACAGCAATACGACAATAAATGAAGTAAGCCTAACATACTCATATTCTGGAATTAATTTAGGCAATAGTAAATCCGCAACCATTTATTTGGTAAAATCAGTTGCTAATGGAAACACTTCAGGAGGAAGCATATTTGCAAACAACGTTTCTTCCCTAAAAATTTATGAAACCTTATCTATTGGGGGACTATATGGAATTGTAACTGTTAACGATAACCCGTTAATTTATAACAATACTGTAGAAAATTCGGTTGATGGTATTATGTCTGAATATAGTAAAAACACAACAATATTTGAAAATTATGTAGAAAATACAACAAGCGGTATAAATTCAGTTTATTCAACAAATGTGACAATATTTTCAAACGAAATTATAGGAAATAAATACGGTATAGGATTGATTGGTGTAAATCATGCCTATGTTTATCTTAATTATTTTAATAACAGTAAAAATATTTATGTCAGTAATTCAAATGTTACATACAATACAGAAAGCAAGGTAAAATATACATTTAATGGAAACAGCTTCACAAACTATCTTGGCAATTACTGGTATGGCTATAAGGGAAGCGAAATAGATAGCGAAGGTATTGGATCTAAGCCTTATAATACTACTTTTGGACTGGATAACTACCCATTAACTTCAAATCCATCAAGCTATCAAGTAACAGGTATTTCAACAACTCAGGTTACAACTCCAACAATTACCGTAACAACCAGTATAACAAACACAACAACTACGAGCCCTACACAAACAACTACACCTATTTCAACAAGCTCAACGACTAGCTCTTATACATCAAGTTCAACACCTATTTCAACAAGCTCAACAAGTACTCAAACATCTAATACTTCTAGTGGTAAGACATTAACCAGTAAAGCACCATCTTTTACGGGATCATTAACTGTTGGAGTTGTTATAGCAATCGTCATTATAGCTGGAGCAGGGTTTATGATTTTAAAAAGGAAAAAATAAATTAAAAATATTATTTTTATTTAAATTATTAATTCTTTTCCAACACCAGCATCTTTAAATGAACTAGGGAAGCTCCTCTTCAGCAATGATATACCATCTATTCCAGTACAATGAGTACCTGCAACTATCTTAGGAGATTTTGTATTCAAATATGAAACTATTGTATTCAATCTCTTATCATCAAATCCCATGAAGTGAAGTCCACCTATTATTCCTTTAAGTTTATTTTGCCCCGTTATCTTTAAACCATATTCAACTATATTTTCTATACCCGCATGACCACAACCTGTCAAAATCAAAAGACCATCTTTATCTATTATGTACAAAGCCATATCATCTGGTATTTCATCTATTAGTCCTCCGGCATGGCTAGGACCCCAGTTTCTAGGTATATATCCTGATATGATTATATTTTCTTTCAATTTATATGGTGAATCAATAAGAATCAATTCAGCATTTTTCTTTTCTAGGTCTTCTTTTGTAAAGTTAACTCCAACGTTTACTTCTCCTTTTTCATCCTTTGCTTTTGCAGGTGAAAAGAGATTTTTATGTGCAATAATTTTTATAGGTCTTTCCCTTTCATTTAAAAACTTCATTAATCCTCCTGTATGGTCTGAATGCCTATGGCTCAACACCAAGTAGTCAGGCTCATTAACATCAATATTAAGAGCCTTCATGTTGTTTAGCAAAACATTTCCGCTTAATCCTGTATCATACAATAACTTATAGTCATGCAGATATGCTGCAAAACCCCACTCGCTAAGCAATTTATCTCTTAATGAAGTTAACGAAGTCACATAATTATCAACTAAAATGGTAAGTTTCATCTCTTACACCTATTTAAAAATAGATTTTAAACCTTAAATTTATTTAAAATTTTATTACATTTTCCTCTTTTTAACTATTTCATCTCCCTTCTTTGCAAATTCATTGTCTCTTTTCTCATATTCATAATATCCTATTAAATTGTAGAATTCCTCTCTGCTCATTATTTTATCTAAAATGAACTTCTGGGTTCCCTTATCTTTAATTTCAATTAATGTATCTTTCATTGCTTTCATAGCGGCTCTGAAAATTGTTACAGGGAAGATAACTATTTTAAAACCGGCTTCTTTAAATTCTTGTACAGTTATGTAAGGTGTTTTTCCGAATTCTGTCATATTAGCTAGTAAAGGTGCCTTGACTTCTTTGGCAAATAATTTGAATTCTTCTAAATTAGTCAATGCCTCTGGAAAAATTACATCAGCCCCTGCCTCTAAGTAAAGTTTTGCCCTTTCTATGGCTGCCTCGATACCTTCAGTTGCCCTTGCATCAGTTCTAGCAACAATTAACATGTCTCTTCTTGCTTCATTTGCAGCAACAATTTTCTTTACCATGTCTTCTGGAGAAATCGTTTTCTTTCCTGATAGATGACCGCATTTTTTAGGCATGTCTTGATCTTCAATTTGTATAGCAGCAGCCCCTGCCTCTTCTAACTCCTTTACTGTTCTATAAACATTTAATGACTCTCCGAACCCAGTATCCGAATCAACAATTAAAGGTATATTTATAACATTAGTTATCTTTCTTGTTGAATCATATAGTTCTGAAAAAGTTATTAAACCAAGGTCAGGCATTGCAAGACTTCCTGTTAATGCTGCACCAGATAAATAAGCAGATTTAAATCCCATGCTTTCGACTAGTAATGCAGAGGCAGGATCAAAAACACCAGGAGTTATTAATATATCTTCCTTTTTCAATAATTCCCTTAGTTTCTCTCCAGGAGTTTCAAGCTTTCTTTTAAATAAAAACGCCATCTAAGCTCACCAATTAATTAATTGAACTTAAATTAATAAGCATTATTGAATAAAAATAAAGCTTAAATTCATTAAATACTCAATTATAATTGGTGATATATATGGGAGGAAGACAAAAAACAACTCTATTTTCAACGAGCAAGAGGGAGGAAGAAAACAAAGGTAAAAAGAAGTGAGCTGTAATAATTTCCCTCCTTTGCGGAGATATAAAAAACTCATTGTTTTATTACCTCCAAGCATTTTATCAGTCGAGGATAGTTTAATCGATAAAACAAACAAAGCAGGTTTTATTTCCAGAATTTTATCAATATTTAGAGTTGATGAAGTAATCCTATATAAGGATGAGGAAACAAGAGATTTTGATGAGAAAATGCTTAACTTAATACTAAATTATCAAGTTATACCTCCACATATAAAGAAGAAGGTGATAAAAAAAAGCAAGATATTAAAATATGCAGGTATTTTGCCCCCACTAAGGTTAGTTAATCATGATCCTCCAAAAAAAGCTGAAGTAGGAAAAATATTGGACGGCTATATTGAGAAATGCAATAAAGATTATTGTCTGATTTACCTAGGATTGTTAGGAAAAGGGGTTTTAGATAGGAAAAAACTTAATAATAGCGATAAAAACAGTAAAATCATTACAGTTAAAATAAAATCAACTAATGGAAAAATTTTACTTGAAAAAGCTTCATGGGAAAATCTCTATACTGGATATAAAGTATCAAAAACAAATGAACTAAAGAAGGAAATAAATAAGCTAAAAAATGATAAGAATTTAATAATAGGAACAAGCAAATTAGGAGATTGTTTTGATAAAAAAATTCAAGATAATTTAAAGAATGATATTGATAAAAGTAATGGTATAGCCCTTGTTTTTGGTGGACCTCATGCTGAGCTATATCAACAAAAAGAAGAATTTGATTACATTTTAAATACAGTTTTTAATCAAGGAACTTTAACTGTTAGAACTGAAGAAGCATTAGCTATAACACTTTCTTTACTTAATAACCTTGTATGACAATTGTTAACCCCCCGGTTAACAATTATCTAAACATATGCCCTAATTCTAATATGGAAGGGCTAGGCTAACAGAATTTTTAAGAATTAAATTATATTCATTATGCTTAATGTAATCTTAAAGAAGAAAAATATAAGGTTTAAAAACCTATAATATAAAGAGAAAGGTAACTAAAAGTGAAATCTGAGGAACTAAAGGAAGAAATAAAAAAGATATTACTTGATAATCCGTCTATAATAGCCGACGTTATAGTATCGAAACCTGAAATAATTTATCAAGTACTTGCAAAGCTTACTCCATGGCAAAGTCTTGCAACAAAAGATGATATTAGAGAAGTAAAAAATTCGCTTTCAAAGTTAGAAATAAAGGTCACAAGCTTAGAGGAAAAAGTAGAGGATATAGATAAGCAGTTTGCTACT
>NZ_JBMFIW010000001.1:42201-122188 GCF_049974385.1 Caldisphaera sp.
ACTAAGGATGATATATCTAAATTGGTTACAAAGGAAGAGGCTAAGCAGTTTGCTACTAAGGATGATATATCTAAATTGGTTACAAAGGAAGAGGCTAAGCAGTTTGCTACTAAGGATGATATATCTAAATTGGAAAACATTATAAATGCTATAGGTGCTAGATGGGGAATCATGTCAGAAAGTTCATTTAGAAACGGCATATATGAAATCTTAAAAGATATTGGCTGGGAAATTAAAAATGAAATAATATATGACAGAGAAGGATATGTATATAATGAGCCCTCAGAAATCGAAATAGATATTGTAATTAAAGACGGAAATACTATGATAATAGAAATAATGTCATCGTTGAAGAGGAGTGATCTGCCAATAATAAAAAAGAAGACAGAGCTTTATGAGAAGAAAAACGGAGTTAAAGTAAATCAAATAATTGTTATTACTCCATTTATACATGATAAATATCAAGATCAAGTAATAGCTATGGCAAACAGTATGGGAATAAAGATAATCACTTCCTTAGATAACATCAAATAAAACTATTATAATTCACTTCTAACTCAATTCCCCTAAATCTCATAGAGTAAGATCTTCAATTTTTAATATAGGGCTGTCAGAATGGATAAATAAAAAACCTTTACTTAATTAAATCTTAATTATTTAGAATTTTATGATTTTGTAGCCTTTATAACAACAAATCCAGCATCTTTGTAATAACCTTTTTCTACAAAATCAATAGTCTCTTCCTTATCTGGATTTTGAAATAAAGTAGAATATATTTCATTATAATTAAAACCTGTTTCTTCTAACATATCTAATATTTCCCTATATGTATAGAAAGTAGCATATTTATAAAAAGGGTTTCCTTTTTCTTTAAGAATCCCATAGTAATTTCCCCACTTGCTTTCTTTGGGTACAAAACCTATTATTATATTTCCTTTATTTTTTAAAATTCTATTGCCTTCTTTAAGAGTTTTTATAGGATCATCTAAAAAGCAGATCGTTATCAATATATAAATAGTATTAAATTTATTGTTAGAAAAAGGTAAACTTTCTCCAACGCTTCTTATTACATTCACTCCTCTACCTTTGGCTATTTTAAGTAATGATTCTGAAGGATCAATTCCTAAATCAATATTTAAAGGTTTAGCAAATCTCCCACTACCTACTCCTATTTCTAATGATGGCCTATAAGTTCTATCCTTAGCACTTTTAACAGCATTTAATTCGTATTCATAAATAATTCTATGCTTGTCATACCATTGATCGTATCTCATTGCATATATATCAAATATGTCGAAAACCAATTCCACCCAATTCATATTTATAAGAGAAAATTAATTAATGTTTAATCAAGCCTAAGAAATTTTTTGATAAAATAAATATTAATGCGTTTTTAAATTTATTTATTAACTTACTGTTATGTTATAGAATTCAATTTATTATCAATTAAGGCAAAACAATATGCTTTATATTATATTAATTTCCCGTTTATTAGAATTAAACTCTTACTTTCATAACTTTTAACATCTAATAATATAGAAACTTTCGAAATTTCTTTTAGAAATCGGTCCTTCATATAAAAATTTTGTTTAAACGATTTAAATACTATTTGAGAGAAAATAAACAACAACCTAATCTTTTTAAGGTATAATGTTTTTAAAGTTTGCTCCAAAAATAAATTAAGAACATTGACAATCAAATGAAGTATGTTTTATCGAATAGGGCTGAGAGATAATATAAAATAAACATCTGACAATTCTCTATATCAATGGAATTAATTTTTATTCATTCTCTCTTATATACACTTCCAGGCGTTAAAGATGCCCCTGCATCAACTGTTATTACTTGCCCAGTTATTCCGCTAGCTTCTTCGCTTGCCAAAAATGATACTAAAGATGAAACCTCATCTTCACTTGCTAATCTATTGCTTGGTATGAAAGAAAGGTAATTCTTTTCAGAGTCTTTATATCCAATTGAATCAAGCCATTCAAAATAGCTTTTTCCTAGCTTAGTTTCAATAAAACCTGGAGCAACAACGTTTACAGTTATATTATATTTTGCCATTTCTATCGCTAATGACTTCGCTAAACCTATCAAACCGGCTTTTGCTGCACTGTAAGCAGTTAAATACTCAGCGCCATAAATTCCTGCTATGCTGCTTATGAAAATTATTCTTCCCCATTTCTTATTCATCATATTATCAATTAACAGTTTTGTAACATAAAAGCTTCCCGTTAAATTTGTCTGTATTTGCTTAAACCATGAATCATAAGTTAAATCAGCAAATTTAGAGGAAAAACCAACCCCTGCATTATTAACTAATATATCAATTCCTCCATATTTATCCCTTATGTAATCTGCCATCTTTTCTACATCTTCTTTATTTGATATATCTGCTTTTATCATATCACCTTTACCATTTCTCGATTTTATCAAATCTAATGTTGACTTTGCCTCGTCTTCTCTTTTCCTATAACTTATTATTGTAAAAATATTTTGGGAAGAAAGTCTTAATGCTATTGCTCTTCCTATCCCTCTATCTCCTCCAGTAACTAAGGCAAACCTCATATTAAACACCGGGGTCATGCAGCGTTTTCCTACATTACCCTCTAGGGTTCAGGTCCCGGATTCCTAATCATACCCCAGCTTTAATTAATTTTAGATATTAATATCTATTTCTAAAAGAATCTTCTAATTTCATTTATAAATTTTATTTGATCAAAAAAATGTTAAACAATTATTAATTATCTTAATCAATAACAAACCATGTACAATTATAAACTTTTCATTTAGGAACTATATGAATGCCATCTTTCTGAATATTTATATTGTTTCTTGGGAAAAATAAAATCAAAGGTGAAATTTATGGAAATAAAAAACGTAGCAGTTTTAGGATCAGGAACCATGGGACAAGGAATTGCAGAAGTTTTTGCAATATACGGATACAACGTTAAAATGGAAGATATATCTGATGAAATATTGAATAAGGCTTTAAAGAAAATTAAGGAATCCCTGGTTAAACTAGAGCAAAAAGGACAGCTTTTCGGTAAAACATCTGATGAGGTTATGTCTAGAATAAGCACATACACAACTATAGAAAATGCTGTAAAAGATGCTGATTTAGTAATTGAAGCAGTGCCTGAAAACCTTGATTTAAAAAAGAAAATATTTGCTGAAGCAGAAAAATTTGTTAAAAGAGAAACTATTATAGCAAGCAATACATCAAATATTAGAATAACAGATATAGCCAAGGATTTAAAATATAAAGATAGGGTAGCTGGACTTCACTTCTTTAATCCACCTGTATTGATGAAATTAGTTGAAGTAATTAAAGCTGAATATACATCAGACGAAGTTATGGAAATCCTCGTTGATGTAGTTAAAAAGATAGGTAAATATCCATTAAAGGTAATGAAAGATACACCTGGTTTTGTTGTTAATAGAATTAATGCTCCAGAAAGCTTGCTTTTCTGTTTATATATAGACCATAAAGTTGCAACGCAAGAAGAAATAGATGCATACTTTAAATCCCAAGGTCTACCAATGGGGCCCTATGAATTGATGGATTACGTTGGTATAGATGTAGTTTATGATTCTCTAGAATACTTTGCAAAAACTTTAAATCCATGTTACGGAAAATGTAATACAATTAAAGAACTCTATAATAATAAGATGTTAGGAATGAAAACCGGAAAAGGGTTTTATGATTGGTCTAAAGGTAGGCCCTTTATAGATGTCAAAAAAGCAACAGACAAAGTATCAATGATGGATGTATTAGCTTTGGAAATTAATGAGGCAGTTAAACTAATTGAGCAAGGAATCGCAACACCAGAAGATATAGAAAATGGCGTAAAATATGGAATGAATAGACCCTATGGACCAATATCTGTAGCGAAGAGCTTTACCAGCATGGAAATTAAGTCAAAGCTTGAAGAGCTTGCGAGCAAATTCAATTGCGATGTCTTTGAGCCAGCTGAATCAATTAAAAACGGATTATTAAGGGATGCTATAGAAGGCAGATTGAAGGTAAAAGGTGTAGAAGAGAAGAAAGTAAAAGAAGAAGCAAAGATAAAAGAAGAGAAGGTTCTTTCAGCTCAGCAATTTAATACAATAAAGGTTGAAAAGTATGAAAGTAAAGTTGCTAAGATCATATTAAATAGGCCAAAGTATAATTTGATAAGCGGAGAGCTTTTGGATGAATTGGAAAAAGCAATTAAATATCTTTGGAATGACCCCGAAGTAAACGTTATTATAATAACAGGTGAAGGAAATGTATTATCAGCTGGGGCTGATTTAAATGAATTTGTAGGAAGCAGTTTCCAGTTCTTAGAAAATTCTAGAAAAGGGGAAAGGGTATTCCAACTGCTTTCTGAAATGCCAAAGTTAACAATAGCAGTTATGAAAGGCTATGCATTGGGAGGTGGTTTTGAGTTATCATTAGCATGCGATTTAAGAGTTGGAACAGAAGATGTGCAAATAGGATTCCCAGAAATTACCTTAGGCTTAGTCCCAGGATGGGGAGGCTCGCAAAGGCTATCAAGGATTGTTGGCTTGGGAAAGGCAATGGAATTAATAGTAACAGGTCAAAGGATTACAGGAAAAGAGGCCTACTCAATGGGCATATTAAATAAATTATATAAGAACCCTGATGAAGAAGTTATGGAATTTGCTAAATCGATAGCGCAAAACTCAGCACCAGTAGCTGTTGCAATGGCAAAGAGGCTTCTAAACAAGGGATCACAAGTACCAATAGATGTTGGTTTAGAAATGGAATCATTTGCAATGGGAGTTTTGTTCTCTACTGAAGATTTAAAGGAAGGAATTATGTCATTCCTTCAGAAGAAAAAGCCAGAATTTAAAGGAAGGTGATATATAATGGAAGAAGTTTATCTAGTCGATTTCTTGAGGACTGCCTTTTCAAGGAGCAGGCCTAAAGAGCCTGATAGAGATGTTTTCAATACGATAAGGATGGATGATGCTCTTGGAATGCTTATAAAAGAAGTTGTTAAGAGGAATAACATAAACCCTCATGATATTGGTGATGTAATAACAGGCTGTGCTTTGCAAGTAGGTGAAAACTGGCTATATGGAGGAAGGCATCCGGTCTTTTTGGCGGGACTACCAGTTGAAGTTCCTAGCATGGCAATTGATAGGCAGTGCGCTTCTTCGATGAATGCAATAGCTATTGGAGCAATGGAAATAATGACAGGCAATTCTAAAATTGCTTTAGCTGGTGGAATGGAACACATGACGCATATACCTATGTCTGACAACCCACATATTGAGATAAACCATAAACTTCTCTTTAAACCTGAATATGCTAAATATCAACTAAACATCGGGTACAGCATGGGTTTAACAGCTGAGAAGCTGGCTGAAATAAATAAAATAACGAGAGATGAAATGGATGAATTCGCTCTAAGGAGCCATAAATTAGCTTCAGAAGCTTTAAAGAATGGATGGTTCAAAGGTGAAATCTTACCTATTCAAGTAGAAAGTAAAGGAAAAATGATAACAGTTGATACTGACCAAAGCATAAGGCCAGATACGACTTTAGAACAGCTCAAAAAGCTACCACCAGCATTTAAGCCTGACGGAGTCATAACAGCTGGTAATTCATCACCATTAAATGCAGGGGCATCTTTAACAATGCTCATGAATGAAAAGACTATGAATGAATATGGATTAAAGCCAATGGCCAAAATAATATCTATAGGCTGGGCAGCGGTTGATCCCAGCATAATGGGAGAAGGGCCTGTGCCAGCAACAAAAAAGGCATTAGAAAAGGCTAAGATGAATGTTGAAGACATAGATTATTGGGAAATTAATGAAGCATTTGCGGTTGTTGTGTTAAATGCCGTCAAGAAATTAGGGATAGATATAAACAAGGTAAATATACATGGAGGAGGAATATCTATAGGCCATCCACTAGGGGCAACGGGAGCAAGAATTGTGGGTACATTAGCTAGAATTCTAAAGGAGAAAAATGCAAAATATGGTGTAGCAACCCTATGCGTTGGAGGAGGGCAAGGCTATTCAATAATACTTGAAAATGCTTCATAATAAAATTATTCTTAATTATTTTAATATAAATTTATATTTTATTTTAATATAAATTTATGTGGGAAAATTATGAGAACAAAAAAGGTAATCTTTACGTTAGTTATAATCGCTATAGCGCTTCTATTAATATTAATGAGATTTCAAAATAATTTTTATAAGATTAGCATAAAGAATTCTTCGCTAACAAATCAGTTTGCAGTATATTATGGAGATAGTGTTAACTCCAGCGTTATAAATTTCCTAAACAAATACAAACTGGTCATATTAGAACCCTGGGCATTCAATTCTTCACTTTTAAATAAAATAAAAGCAATTAAGATAGCTTATATTGATCTAGGTGAATTTGATAACTCTTCTTTAGGAAATTGCACAGTTAACGTTTCTCAAATAGCTATCGGCTATGATTCTCAATGGAACCAAACAGTAGTTAACGTATCAAGCCCTATTTGGGAAAGATACATAATATGCGAAGTAAACTACTCATTGAAAGAGGGTTTTCAGGGAGTTTTATTTGACGATGTTGATGATGCAGAAATTTATAATTTAAGCCAGGGAATGATAAATATAATAATTGGAATCAGGAAAATGTACCCTAACATAATAATTGGAATCAACAGGGGCTTCTTTATTTTGTCAAATGTTTCAAAATACATAAATTTTGTATTATATGAAGACTACGGCACAGAAGTTTCTGGTATTAATGAGGTAAAGTTTGTAAGCAATGTAAGCGAAATAATCTCAAGGACTGAATATATTAAAAGCTTAAACATTACCATTTACGCTTTATCTTATGCCGTAAACAAGTATGATAAGTATTATAATTACAGCATTTTATTAGCTATAAAAAATGATGTTCCTATTTATATATCAAACTGGAATGTAAGTACAACATGGTAATTTATCATTTACTTAAATTAACAATACTGAATAAACTTATTAAATACAAAATCAGATAAAATATAGGGTTTAAATTGATCTATGTGTGTAATGATGGCTCTTATGGAATAATAGCAGCAATTCGTAGGGAAACAAAGGAAGCAAAGATAATAAGACTTAGACCAATAGATGACGTTTCCGTATTGAGCATACCTATAAAAAATTTAAGATACCAAAGACCAATGTGGACAATTTTATTAAGGCTTATAATTATCATAGTTTATTTTGGTGTTTTAGTATGGTTCACATCAAACACAAAAGCAATAAACAATCCTCCCTATGAAGCAGCATTATCTTTTGCCTTTGTAGCTATAGTAGCAGCAGTTTTAGCTGTTGTTAGAAGGTATAGAAGGAACTCATTTACAAATCCTAATCAAGCATGCAGCAAAGTAGAAAGCTGGCAGAAAATAGGTTCAGTAAAATACATAAGCAAGAAGAGGATTGGTTTTACAAATTATAATATTATTTCTTTAAAATTGGGTACTGAAGATTATACAATAGCATTAACTGATAAAGAATTGAACAAATTAAAACAGCAAGGAATAATGATATTTTAATATTAATTTAGCAATATAAAACATATAGTTAAGTTTTTACAATATATATAATTCTGATTACTAAGTTTCAATAATCTTTGAAATTAGCAAATTTGAATAAAAAAGAAAGCTTTTTTAGTTCGTTCTAGTGAATAAACTTGTATTAAATTATTAATTTTGAGATATAATAGTGCTCTTATACAATACTTATAATTAAGTTTGAAATAATAAAACACAAACAATGTAATAGCTCAAGTAACACAAATGAGAAGGTAGCTTACTAAGGGGTGCAATAACATAGACAAGAAATAATATCAAAATATTAATAAAGTTTGAGATTAGCATTCATTACGTTTATACATGAGATATAACAATGTTATTTGTATAATTAGAGACTTTTAAAACTATTCATCTTATGTTAAAATATTTTATTAAATTTGATCTGTCAATTATAAATTAAATTTTATATTTATGCCTACCGTATTTTTAGCCAATAACAAAAATTTATAATGCTAAAAAGTAAATCTTGTAATAGGTTGAGCCTATGGTTGGAAAAAAACAACAAAACTAATAAAATAAGCAGAAATATAATATTTTATGCAGCAATTACAATAATTGGTATAATTGCTATGGGTGGAATATATTATTATTTTAGCAACCAGTTTCATAAAGTTACTCTATTTAGTTCCAAATTAATAGTAAATTGGCCTTTAAACTATGGAGATGTTCTTCTCATAAACTTCACAATACCAAATTCAAGCAAATATGCATATGTAACAGGGTCTTATATATCATCTAATAATGTGATATGCAATATCTTTAATCAAAATCAATATGAATTATTAATAAAAAATTTTACTGAATTTGTAAAATCAAAGGATTATGTTTGGTCTTCAGGAAATAGCAAAGGGTTTGGATTATTTGTTAAACTACCTCCCGGAAAATACTATATAATATTTTATAACAATAACACAAATACTCAAGATGAACTTTCTGTTCTTAATGACATAACTTTATATTATAAATGATTATAACATTTGTTAAGAATTATGTTTTAGAAAAGGAGATTAATAACCTTGCTCCTTCCAGATTTGAATTCATAATTTCTATAAAATAAATAACATCATTTTAAGCATAGCAATGATAAAGCATAGGAAATTCCTAAAATAAACTATTAGTGCTTTGTGGGACTATTAAATAAGCATTAACAAAAACAAGTAATTAAAAATTGCAAAAGAAGGTTATAAAATATCGTGCTTTGAACGTTCCTATGGATTTGTAAATAAAGTTGTTTCAAACCCGTATGATTTTTTTCTAAATATTAGTATATAAATAATTTTAATTCCCAAGTACTTTTTTAAATTAGCTTGATATTAGTGTACGTAGAGAATTAGTTAAAAGATAAATAAGAGTTTTAATTGTTTTTATTTTTTATTGAATAGCTTCAATAAACTCGTTGAAACTCTCAACAGATTTTAATTTAGAAAAATTTACCTCATTAGCCATTTCTGGAAGCTGTCTTTTATCGTAATTTTTTGTTTTCTTAAGATACTCCGATGGTTTAGGAGTTCCAGGCACTATCCACTCTTCTATTTCTTCGCTAAATACAATTATCGAAAGTTTTTTGTCACTAATATATTTTTCAACTTGAGGCCCTAGCCATTTTGAATTCTTTATATGATCTATAACTCTCATCTTAATCTCGTTTCTATCATAGCCATCGGCATCAACAAAAATTATAACTCTATCACATTTTTCAAAAAGATCCTTTGATAAAACTCTTCTTATTTTATCCCAGCAAGGTTTAACTATTCCTCCTCTTGTGTGCTCTCCTTTGCATATATTAATTTTATGATTATTAATCGGGAAGTCTTCTCTCTTTATTAATATTCTTATGAAGTCCGGTGAATATGTATCTTCAGTTATTAATGCTATTTTTAATTGCATCAAAATCACCATTATGATTAAAAATAATATGAATAAAAAATATGCTCGCTTAAGGTTAATCCTTCTTCTGCTAATTTCTTTTTGATTTGTTCTGAATTCTCAAAACGTTCAGCAACGCTTTCACCCGATTTTTTATGAAGCATTACTACATCCGATGGTTCAACTAGATCTATTACCATAGGAGAATGAGTAGTTACTATAGCTTGTGTTGTTTGAGAATATTTTAATTCATCTATTAATCTCTCAATAAAGTTCAAATGAAGCGAATTTTCAATTTCATCAATAATAACTAGTGAAGGTTTTAATATTTCTATAGTTGAAATTATTGTTAGCATCTTCACTACTCCCCATGGTATCGCTGAAGAGTGCAAAAAGACTTCTCTATTATTAATACTTTCTATCATATTAAGCACTAAATTTCCTTCAAGTGTGGCTTCAATTCTTAGTTTTAAGTTTAGCTCTTCAAGCATTTCAGTTATCTGCTTTGGAAGATTACTTAAGTATGGTAAAATAATATTTGCAAGACCAAAGCCATCTTCCCTTAAAACATTAGGAGGATAATTTGTTGGTACAGGGCTTAAAGCTGCTTGAGGATTTATTCTTAGTACAGCAATATCATTGCCAAATTTAATCAGAAAATTACTAATGAGATCTTGAGGAATTTGCACAGGCGAAGCAAATAAGGTGAAAGAAAAATCAGGCCAAGGAGATACAAAAAGGTGAAAGATACTCATTGATGGATTTATTTTGCCTTGCTTATCATCAACACTTATATCTCCACCTTTTTTAACTAGCTTGTGATTACCATATTTGAGTTCTTCTTCTAGAACCTGCAAACCATTTGAACCATTAACGGAAATACCATAATAATAATAATCAGCTTCTAGCTTTAGTTCAATATTAAGCCTTTCATCATTCATATAAACAGCATTGTTATATCCACCCCATCTTCTGAAAGGATATAAAGGATAAGAGCTGGGCTTAACTAATTCTTTTAATAAAATAAATGCATCAACTAAATTACTTTTACCAGCTCCATTGGGGCCAACAATTACATTAATTTTACCCAGGTTTAGTTCGAGATCTTTGAGGCTCTTAAAATTTTTAATTCTTATCTTCTTTAACAATAAATGCCACCCTCTTCTATTTATAATAAGATAAGGTTATAAATTAGATATAAAGATTTAAGTAGTATATAAATAAATATTATAATATAAATTGTTTTAAAAATTATAATATTTAATTTAACTCCTTCTTATTATAATAACAGCCGCAGCTATAACCACAACAGCTACAACAACAGCTATTACTATTGTCATTATTGAAGATTTGTGCGAAATTAACGGAGCAGTTGAACTGCTTGTAGAAATATTGCTTGTTTGTGTAGGTGTTAATGTAGAGGAAGTGGTCGTAATTTGTGATGTAGATGTAGTTGAACTAGAACTTGTTGTTGGTAAAGAAGTGGTTGTTGTAGTAGTAATGCTTGTTGTAGTATAGTTAATTTCTTGAGGATATTTTAGAGGATAATAATCCGTTGAATTAACTCCTATAATATAGGATTTACTGCATATATCTGGCAATGAAGGCATAGGAGAGCAAGTTTGAGAAAATCCATTTCCATTGGGAGAAAGCCAAGCATTTCCACCTATAACGTTACCTCCTAAAATGTTTATACCTTGATGAAGAGAGATGTTAAAATAAGCTCATGACAATATAATATCTAAATTGTTTGTATTATTAAATATGTTGTTGTAAATTAAATCACCTTGTGAATGGCTAAGAATTAGACCATAATGACTGTTGTTTTCAATTATAGAATCGGTTAATATGTTATCAATTCCTCCTAAAGACATTCCGTATCCATTATCCTTTGCTGTTAAATTTTCTAAAATATTGTGATTCCCTCCAATAACAAAACCAACACCATTTTCAGAAAATGTTCCTGAGCTATCATTTATTACTGCAACAGAATTAATTGATGAGTCATTTATGAAAGCTCCAAATACCCCATATAGGTTATCAACAATAAAAACACCTTGTATTGTGTCGTTATCACTTATTTCATAGTTGTCATTTATATAAAAACCGCCTTGATTATTATACTTTATCAAAATATTTTCTATTGTATTGTAATTGCCAGTTATGTAAATATTTCCCATATTAGATTTTGAAAATTCTATAATTCCTGATACTGTATCATTATCACCCCTTAAGTTTATTGAATAAAGGTATTCGTTATTGGTTATTATATTGCTTATAAAGGAATTATTAACATTGTAAAGCAATGCACCTATTGTTGCATTACTTAAGTTAGAATTTTTTTATGTATAAGTTTCTTGAATTAAACGCTATAACTTCTCCGGCATTACTTATCAAAACGTTTGAAGTATAGTTAAGGTAAACTAATGGTCTGTCATTAACAGATACGCTATTTATTGAAAAGTTTTTAGAATTTGGGGTTAAGTATACCCCTCCATTAGTTAATTTTATATAATCTAATCTTACATTACTGCCATTAATATAAAGGCCTGAACCGCTATCTATTATGTTTGAATTATTAATTAATATATTATTTCCTGTTGCATTTATTCCGTATATGAAATTATCTAGTAAAAAGGCGTTTTCAACGTTTATTTTACTGTTATTGATACTAATTACTACCCCATCAAATAGACCTTTTATATTTTCTATAGTGATATTATGTCCATTTGCTGATATTCCTATATTAAAGTCTGATAATGACATATTTTCTATTATAATATTATGAGAGATTGGACTTATGTATATTCCTGTTCCATTAACAAAGCTCATACTTAAAGAATTTTCTTGGCCATTAAGAATGACATTATTTGAGAAAATCCCAATACAATATCCTTTTCCCTGTATACCCTGTATACTATTGTTTAAAATGTAATATCCAGGAGCTGTTATGTTTGTACAGGAGTTTATGAAGCTTTCATTACTTATGCTTTGAGCATAAGCTGTAATAGGCTTTATTAAATGAAGTGGCATTATGCTTATTGTATTATAATAGAAAGAATAATAAATATCTTTTTTGTATATTTTATAAAATTATCAGAATTAGCTAATATTTTTTCAAGGGAAGAATTAATGAGGTTGTGATATGATACGCTCAAGTTATACCCCCAGTTAATTTTACAGAAAAGAAATTTTAAATTTTATTATAAATTTACAGTGGGAAAATTCTTAATAAATTTTAAAAAATAATCGCTAGATATCATGAAAAATATATGGAATCATTTTATTAAGGTTTATAAATTTATGTGTTTCTACATTACCCTTAATGGCCTTTCAATTTTCTTTTAACCATTAAAAAAGAATAAATCTTACCAAATTAAACAATTTTTATTATTAGATATGCATTATTTAAAAATAATAAGTTTCTTTAATATAAATTTTGGAGGGGAAATAATTTGCATTTATTATTTGTAAGTGACATTCATATGAATTTAAAGATATATAAAGGAGTTGATGAGTCTTATGCAATGATATGGTTAAATAAATTAATTGACAAAATAAAACCAGATGTATTATTATCTGCAGGAGATTGGGATAAGGATGTAACCCCAAAGGATTTTTCGATAATCAGCAGTAAGGTTAAGCTCATAACAATTTACGGAAATCATGAAAACTTCAATATTATTAAAGATTATTCAATTAAGGATGGAAAAGTCATTAAGCTAAACAATATTAGCATTTCAGGTATCAATGGATTGCTCGAAGAAAAAGTATCTTTTTCATGGAAAAATATTAAAGAAGAAAATATTATTGAAAGCTATTTGAATAAAATAATTAGGGATATCAAAAAATATACAAATAACCTTGATATATTTATTTCACATCAACCTCCATTTTTACCAGAAGTTTACCCGGGCATGATTGAAGACATATATAACAAAGCCATGTTGAATTTTATTAAAGAACTAAGACCTAAGCTTTATTTAAATGGTCATATGAAACCCTGCTATTCCTTCTATGAATTCCCATATGGTACCAAATATTTAAGAGTTGATAGCTCCCAAAGTTGTAAGCATTTTGCCATAATAAATACAGAAAATTCTGAAGTAGTTGTTTACTATGATGATAAATATAAATTTAGAGAAATACTTTCTTTTAAATTTTAGTAAAAATTTGAACAAATAACATTGTTTATTGATTTGTATTCGTTGTTATAGGCGTATTGCTAACAACACTTAATTCATGAAATGCTAATATAGCATAAATGTCTCCAATTATAATTACGATAATTCCAATAACTATTATAGCTAATAACGTACCATACCAATATAACTTTCCAACACTTTCAAATCTTTTTATGCCTGACGATTTAGATAACTGAAAATAAGATTCCTTTATATAATAACCATAGATTATCAATATAGCATATGCAAGTATTAATATAATAATAACTAAAGGAAGACCCAAACTTAATGTAGTAGGAGAAAAACCGCTTGTAAAAATTGCTACAATAAATGTAACTGCAATTATTGCTAACAATATTGATCCTACTATGGCCGCAATTAATCCCTTTATTGCATTATCAAATATTAAATTGTTTTTATAAGCTTGAGAAAGCTCATAAAGAGAAACAAGAATTAAAATATATCCAATAAGTGAAAGAGCTATTCCTACGAAGGACGACAAAAAATTTAAAATAAGACCTAGTATAATAAATATTGATCCTACTAAACCCAAATTACTAGCAGAATTTATTTTTCCTCTGTCATATTCATTAATTTGCATTTTAAACACCCATATGCTTGTTATTTTTTACTATTATATATTTTATATTTTATTATAAAATTAACATATTCAAAACGATTTGATAATGGTTTTTCGTTATCATTATTTAACAGCATATAAACTTTTATTAGCAAAATTATTAAAAATAATATATAATATATTATAACACTTAATAAAGATTTAATAATTAGTAACAAATTTCTTTTATTTTAAATATTTATATTAATTTTAATTTATTAAAATATTAGTTTCTTTATAAATAAAGTTCGATTTAAAAATTTTTAGCTTTTACATCAGTGAACGTTTTAATGATATGCAATAGTCAGATACCATTAATGTAAAAATATATTATTTTGTTATGTAAATATGGCAATTGTTAACTGGGGGGTTAACAATAGTAAAAGAAATGAAAAATAGACTTTATACCATTTTGTTATGTAAAACATTATTTGAATCAGGTAAGTATTTAACCGAGGAAAATGAAATAATATTGATGAACAATATGGTATCAGAAAAAGTTATTAGTTGTTTCGAGAAGAATATAGATATATCTTCATTAAAGCAAAGTATTATTGACTATTTGACTTCACAGGGGTTTAAAACTCAAGCATCTAAAGAATCTCCACATGGAGTGTTAATTCAAGCTCAAAAAGGGGGATTTTTAAGAGATATTATTGCAGCTGAAAGATCCTTAAATATTTTAATTTCTGGGGATCCTAATAACATAATCATAAGGATAGGTATTGGTAAATGGATCCAAAATTTAGCAGTTACAGCAGTTGAAACTCTTCTGTTATCAGAATTATTCATGTTTGTAGATATACCAGAAATGCTATGGAACTTTGAGGTAGAAAACAAAATAGCTAAAGATATTGCTCAGACTTTTTGTAAATAATTTTAAATCTAAATTTTATTTTAATTTTTATAAGATTACTATTAATTACATTAAACAAGATATGAATCAGTAAAGAACAATATTTTAAATTGAGGATTTAAATTTTCCAGTTATAAATTATATTTTAAAGATCTATTAAAAGAATTATTTAACAATTGGAAACCATCAATCAACTAAATTTTAATAAGTTTCGAAAGAATTTATTCAAAAATTGTAGTAAAACCTAATTGATATAAATATTACCATAAATCCTTACCCACTTATTTTTTAAACAAATCGTTATATAAAGGCCTCGTTATAAAATGCTATAATATTGAGACGAATAATAATCTTTTGTAATCTTATAGATTGTCAACTCCCCAGTTAACAATGATTTTGAGGTAAATTGAATAATTAACAAATGATCATAATTTACTATTGGTTTTATAGCAAAAAGTTAAAAATCTAATTCTATAGGTAATTGATAAAATTTCATGAAAGGACTATAATAATTTTAATAAATATAATAAGAAAAGGTGAGGCTTATGAAATATAAATGGTACGATATAAGCCATGTATATGAAGAAGGCATAAAAGAAGGCTATGGGCATCTACCATTAAAAATTGAACATGTAACTAATGTAACTGGCTCAAAGATTACAAATATTACGATTAACTCGCATTCAGGAACTCATATAGATGCTCAATATCACTTTATTGATAATGGATTAACAATTGATCTATATCCTCCAGAATTTTTCGCAGGACTTGCTGCAATATTAAATATACCAAAAAGTGAGCTAGAACCCATTACATATGAAGATATAAAAAGTTATTCTAAATTATTAGAAAAGGTAGATTTTGTTTTTATTAGAACTGGTTGGGAGGATCTTTGGGGAGAAGATAGTTATACTTGGAAGTATCCCTATATTTTGCCAGAAGCGGCAAATCTATTAACTAAATTTAAAATTAGAATAGTTGGTACAGATACAATTTCACCTGATCCTTCAGTAAAAAGCGGTCTTAGAAATGGATCACCTGTTCATGATGTTTTATTAAAAAATAACATATTAATAATTGAAAATCTTACAAATCTTAAACCTCTTATTGAAAAAATAGTTGAAACTTTTTGCTTTCCGCTTAAAATTAAAAACGGAGACGGATCGCCTGTTAGGGTTGTTGCAAGAGAACCAATTGACTAAAACTAGCAAATTTAATAAAATGTTTTATCATATTCTCTATTTTCATAAAATGATATGTAATTTTCTTTAAATGCAATAGAAATTTCTTTAGCTAATTTACCATTAAGAATAATAGGTATATTTAAATCGGCCGCGTTTCTCCTTATAGCATAATCATTATTAATCAAATATCCATCAGAAATTACCAAGTCTATTCTTTTATTTAATATCAACCCTTCTGCTTCTTTTAAATTTAATTGTTTTCCATAGACATCAAAGTTATCAATTGTATATATATTATAGCCTATTTCTTCTAATGTTTTACTTGCTTCTTTTAAATCTCTGTAATTATTTGTTCCATATATTAGTATTGATTTATCTATCCTAGGTAATCTATTTGGCGAAACTGATAACCAGCTCTTCAATAAAGCATCATAAAATGTAATTCCAAATCCTGCTGATTCTCCGGTGCTTTTCATTTCAACACCTAGGCTAGGATATGCTCCTTTTAATTGAGACCATGAAAATTGGGGGGATTTAACTGCGTAATATCTAGGCTTAATTATTTTAAAACCATCAAAATTTAATCCTTCTTCAATAGCTTTTACGCTTAAATCTATTAAGTTCATATTAATTGCTTTACTAGAAAATGGAAAAGATCTACTTTGCCTTAAGTTTAATTCTATAACATATGGAGTAGAATTTTTTATTACAAATTGTAAATTAAATGGACCTTTTATTTTTAACTCATTAGAAAGCATTAAAGATATTTTGCCCATTTCGTTTACTATATTATCATTCAATTTCCTATTAGGGATTACCATAGTAGAGTCCCCACTATGTATACCTGCTTCCTCTATGTGTTCATTTAAAACACCAATTACCCCCTTTGAGTCTGAAACAGCATCTATTTCAGCTTCAATAGCATTATCAAAATATTTGGATATTATAACAGGATATTTTGGGGATATTTTAGTTGCAGAATTTATATATTTTATCAATTCATCATAGTTATATGCAACCTTCATGCTCGCACCGCTAAGAACATAACTTGGTCTAATTAATACCGGATATCCAATCTTATCGATAAATTTAATTACTTCATTTAGATTATTTGCAGAAATCCATGGAGGTTGCTTTATACCTAGTTTATCTAAAATAAAAGAAAACTTCTCCCTATTCTCAGCTATATCTATACTATGGCCCGAAGTTCCATAAATTAATAAACCTTTTTCTTCCAATTCTTTTGCTATATTATTCCCTATTTGACCAGATGAAAAAACAACTACTTTTTTTGTTTTTGTTTTATATGATAAATCCAAAACTTTTTCTACGCTTATTTCATCAAAAAACAGATGCTTTGCTACATCCCAATCTGTTGAAACAGTTTCCGGATTGTAGTTTAACACATATACATTTTTATAGTAATTTTTCAATGCATCAATTAAAGAAACTGTACCCCAATCAAACTCTACGGATACACCTATCCTAAATACACCTGAACCCAAAATCAATATGCTCTTATCATCAGAAAAATCTACATCATCTTCACTTCCATTATACGTAACATACATATAATTAGTTACTGCAGGCCATTCTCCAGCAACTGTATCTATTTGTTTAATTTTAGGAATTATATTATATTCATGCCTTATTTTTCTTATGTATTCTTCATTAACATTTAATGCCTTAGCTATTAGTTTATCACTAAATCCTAACCTTTTCGCCTCTTCTAATATATCCTTATTTAATTCTTCAACCTTCATTCTTTTCATACTTTCATAAAAATTAACAATATTTCTAATCTTCTTTATATAAAATAAATCTATACCTGTAACATCGTATATCTCTTCATCAGATGCTCCTTCTCTAATTGCTTTTGAAATATAAAGAAACCAATAGTCTTTTTTTCTTCTTAATCTTTCTAAAGCTTCATCTTTACTCATAGATGAATTATAAACTTTATTATCAACCAATTCTTGATCAAGATCTAGCATTCTGATTGCTTTTTGGAATGCTTCTTCAAAATTCCTCCCTATGCTCATAACTTCTCCTATACTTTTCATTTCAGTATTTATTGCAGTATCAACCTTTTCAAACTTTTGTAAATCCCATCTAGGCATTTTTATTGCTACATAATCTAAGCTCGGCTCGAAACAAGAAGTTGTTATACCAGTTATTTTATTTATAACTTCATATAATTTATAACCCAATGCAAGCTTTGCTGCAACATAAGCTAATGGATATCCAGTTACCTTACTCGCTAAAGCCGAAGACCTAGACATCCTTGGATTTGTTTCAATAACATAAATTTCATAACTATTTGGATTTAAAGCAAATTGCACATTACTTTCTCCTATCAATTCTATAGAATCTGCTACCTTCATTGACAAATTTCTCATAATTTGATACTCATAATTATCAATAGTTTGGCATGGTGAAATTACCACACTTTCTCCAGTATGTATACCCATAGGATCCAAATTCTCTATGCAAGCTACAACCGCTTTATTTCCATAAGAATCTCTCATAACTTCGTATTCGAGTTCCTTGTAATGATGAAGATACTTCTCTAACAATATTTCATTAATATAACTTTGAGAAAATGCCTTTTTTAAATTATTCTTTAATTCATCTTCGTTCCAAACAACTCCAGAACCTCTACCCCCTAAATTATAACTGACCCTTATCATTATAGGATAGCCTAATTGCTTTGCTTTTTCTATAGCATCAGCCTCGTTATTTGCTGAATAACTTGGAGGTATCTGTATATTTGATTCAATCATGGTTTCTCTAAATTTTTCTCTACTCAAAGCCTTCTTTATACCATCTATTGGTGTTCCTAATACTTTTATTCCATATTTTTGTATAACTTTATTATTCCACAAATCTATTCCTGCATTTAATGCAGTTTGCCCTCCGAAACCTATCATTATTCCATCAGGTCTTTCCTTTTCAATAACTTTTTCTATATAATCAGATAATAATGGGATCATGTATATTTTATCTGCCATTTTATATGAGGTTTGTATGGTTGCTACGTTAGGGCTTACCAATACTGTCTCAATATTTTCTTCCCTTATTGCTTTTAATGCCTGCGATCCTGAATAATCAAATTCCGCAGCCTCAGCTATTTTTATTGGTCCTGAACCTATTATCAATATTTTTTTAATATTTTCATTTTTCATAATTCAACCACCTTTTTGAATAATTTTTTTAAATTTTCTAAATATCCATGTTGTATCTAAAGGCCCTGGTCTTGCTTCTGGGTGAAATTGAACAGACAATATCCTCTTTTCTTCATTTATCCAACCTTCAACAGTTGAATCATCAGGATCAACAAACCATAGTTTAGCATTTTTCGGCATATCTTTTGCTGATAATATACCATATCCATGATTATGAGTTGTAATATAACTATTACCTGTTATAACATCTATAACAGGTTTGTTAACAGCTCTATGACCAAACTTCATCTTATTTATTTTACCTCCTAGGGCTAAAGTACCTATTTGATGCCCTAAACAAATTCCTAAAATTGGTATTTTGTACTCTAATACAAAATTATAAGTATCTATAACTTCTTTTAGTAAATTAGGATTCCCAGGCCCATTACCAAATACAACACCTTTTGGATCGAATTTTATAATATCATTTACATTAGATTTGCAAGGTACCCTTATTATATTATAAAGAAATGTATCGTAAATTCCCTTTATTATGCCATGTTTTATTCCACAATCTACTATTACAATGGATTCATCGTATTCTCCTTCATGAACTATTACATTTTTAGGCGATGTAAAGCTAGTAAAGTCTATTTCATCATATTTAAAACTACTTATATTTTCTATTTCAATTCCAGATAAAATTATACCTTCTATAACTCCTCTTGACCTTATTTTCTTTATCAATGATCTAGTATCGATATTGCTTATACCTGGTATACCATTTTGTAATAACCATTCATGTAGAGATAAATGAGAGTTCCATTTGTTTCCTTCAGTTTCTTCAGAAACCACTAAACCATTTATTTGTATTCTTTCTGATTCAAAGTTTTCAATAATTCCATTTTTTGAGATGTTCATCCTAGGAATTCCATAATTTCCAACTAGTGGATAGGCTATAATTAGAATTTGCCCCTTATATGATGGATCTGTAAGCAATTCTGGATATCCATACATAGAAGTAGTAAAAACTACTTCTCCATAGCTAAAAGCTTTTGAACCAAATCCACAACCTTCAATTATTGTACCGTCTTCTAAGTAAAGAAAACCTTTATGATTTCTTTTACATATCAAGGATTTCACCTTTAAAAGAATTATATTTACATAAAACCGATTTTAAATCAAATTTTTTTATTATACTGAAGGCCCATTTTAGGTAACTATTAATAATGCCCACTACTTTATTGAAGTCACTCCTATATAAACTTTTTCAAATATTCTTTAAAAATAAATTGTTTTTATAAAAATTATTTAGAACTTTAATCATAAAGCTTAATTAAAATAAAATTTAAATCAATAGCATAAATAAATTTATATAAATTCAAAGATGCACTTACATATCATAATTTTGCATAAATAAAATTTGATTACTATTTCTTAAAAAATGATTTATTTCGTTATAATTAATTTGCAAACATAATTTAATTCAAATTTTTATCTGTAAAACTATCTGTAAAACAAAAATGGTAAATTGTAAGTATAAAGCAAATACCTTTAAATTTACAACTAGCAAATAAACACAAAAATAATTGCAATTAATAACCATAAATTAATTAAATTTAAATAAGCAATATAATGCTAAAAATCAAAAATATTTAATATAGATTTATCTCAATAAAATTTATTTACTTCTTGTACACAAGTTAATTTGGTGTGGGAAATGGAATTTATTATTTGGGACCATTAGGCAGTTATACTCATGAGGCTTCCTTAATTTTAAAAGGGAAAAAGATATCAAAACAGACAATTTCAGAAGTATTTTATGAAGTAAGCAAAAATAACTCGAAAGGTATTGTTCCTATAGAGAATAGTAGAGAAGGGCCAATTAATGAAACACTAGATAATCTATTTAAATATGATAATGTTTATGTAAACTATGAAAAAGAATTAAATATCAATATTGTAATCGCGTCAAATAAAAATATAAAAGATTTTAAAGAAATCAAAAGAATTTATTCTAATTATTATGCTATACAGGAAGCTAAAGATATATTATTAAAAATTGATGCAAAAGAAATTATTCAAGTTGAAAGTACGTCTAAAGCAGCTCTTTTAGCTTCAAAAGATAAAGAAGGAGCAGCCCTATGTTCTTCATATGCTGCAAAAATTTATAAATTAAAAATTCTTCAGAAAAATGTACAGGATGGAATTAATATTACAAGATTTATTATAATTTCTAGCAAAATGAAGAAAAATGGAGATAAAACAATGGTGTTCTTCATAGTAAAACATAAACCTGGTTCCTTATACAATGTGTTAAAGGTATTCTATAAAAATAATATTAATTTAACAATGATATACTCGAGACCATTAAAAGAAAAAATATGGAATTACTATTTTTATGTTGAATTTGAAGGTAATTTAATACAAAAGAATATTAAGAGGGCTTTAAATTCTATATCAGCCATATCAGAAAACTTAAAAATCAAAGGAAGTTTTTTTAAAGTTTAAAATATTATTTTAATTATTAATTAATAAATTCTTTTGAGAATTTGCAACTTTTAGTATTAGCTTTCTAAAGGAATAAAATTCACTTATCTAAATCATTCAAGAAGGAAAAATTTTATTTTATCTATGAAACTAGACCTTTAATAAAGTAGAACTGAAAATATTTTACCTTGTCTATAAGTTATATAAACAACTATTATCATTGGTAGATATTACTTTAAGAAATAAAAAAAGTTAAGCGCCGGGGGCGGGATTTGAACCCGCGTGTCCCTTTCGGGACAACAGGTCTCCAGCCTGTCCCCTTGGACCGCTCGGGCACCCCGGCTCGTTAATAAAAATGTCATCTAAACAAAATAAGTCTAAAATTACTTTCCTGATTTAATCTCTATATAAACGTCTGGAGGAACCTGAATTCTCATTAATCTTCTTAATACCCTTTCATCTGCTTCTATATCAATTAACCTTTTGTGAATTCTCATTTCCCAATGTTCCCAGTGTTTACTTCCTTCTCCATGCGGTAATCTTAATAGGGGTAACTCTAATCTCTTCGTTGGTAAAGGTATTGGACCTCTAATTGGAACACCTGTTTTTTGTGCAATTTCCTTAATTTGATTTACTACTGATTCTAAGCTTTTTACATTGGTGCTCCACAGCCAAATTCTGACCTTAAATGCCAAATTTTCCACCAATTTTTAAATTGTTGTCTTACTTCTTTATTTCAACTTTTGCCGGCTTAACTTCCGTAACTATGCCTATACCAACAGTTCTGTTCATATCTCTCATTGCAAATCTTCCTAATTGTGGGAAGTCACTGTACTTTTCTATTACTGTTGGCTTTATGGGCTTAAATCTTATCATAGCTACATCTCCAGCCTTTAAGAACTGTGGGTTCTTTTCAACTTCCTTACCAGTTCTTGGGTCTAGCTTTGATACTATTTCTATGACTTTAGCGCTTACTGTTGCAGTGTGTATATGTATAACTGGTGTATAACCTACAGCTATAGCGCTTGGATGCCATACAACAAATACCCTTGCTACAAATTCATCAGCAACTGTTGGCGGAGCATCAAATGGACCGACTACGTCTCCTCTCTTTATTTGGTTCTTTTCAACGCCTCTTACAGAGAATCCTATGTTATCTCCAGGCTCCGCTTTTTGTAAATCTTGGTAGTGCATTTGTATACTTCTTACTTCTCCCCCAACACCTGCTGGCATAAATATTACTTTATCTCCTACTTTCATAACCCCAGTTTCTACTCTACCTACTGGTACTGTTCCTGCACCGGGTATTGTGTATACGTTTTGTACAGGTAATCTTAATGGTTTATCAACAGGCTTTGGAGGTACTTGCAAATTATCAAAGGCCTCTACCAATATTGGGCCTTTGTACCATGGCATATTAGGGCTTCTCTCAATTATATTGTCTCCAGTCCAAGCACTAACAGGAACAAATGGAATGCTATCAATATTATAACCTAACCCTTTCATAAATTTCTTAAGTGTATTAGCTATTTCATCATATCTCTTCTGATCATAATTTACATCAGGAGCATCCATTTTATTTATAGCAACTATCATTTGCTCTATACCTAATGTTTTAGCTAATAATAAGTGCTCTCTTGTCTGCCCTTCAGGGCTCATACCAGCTTCAAATTCTCCCTTTCTTGATGATACAACTAGCATTGCAGCGTCTGCTTGACTGGCACCAGTTATCATGTTTTTAACGAAGTCTCTATGACCGGGAGCATCTATTATTGTAAATACATATTTTCTTGTCTCGAATTTCATAAAAGATAAGTCTATAGTTATACCCCTTTCTCTCTCTTCCTTCATTTTATCCAATATCCATGCATATTTGAATGATTCTTTACCAGCATTTTTAGCTTGCTCTTCTAGTTCTCTCATTTTCTTTTCATCAACTATACCTAACCTGTATAGTAGATGTCCAGTTAACGTACTCTTACCATGATCTATGTGCCCTATAACTACTAAATTTAAGTGCGGCTTCTCAGGCATGCATTTACACCTCTCTTATTTATCTTTTTCCCTCATTTTAAGCTTAAACAGGGATTTAAAAATACTATGCTTAATAAGATCATAAATTTTTAATTAAAACAAAACTTTATTGCAAAAAGAGTCTTACTGTTTAATTAATAATTAAAAATTTTCACCTTGAGCTCAATGCTATTCTTTCTATTTCTTCTTTCTGCTTAATAGAATAGCTTTGTGGGTCATTTCTAGCAGCTAATAAAATCTCATCAGCTAAGCACTGCTCAATAGATTTTGTGCTTCCAAAAGCGCATTCCCTAGCTCCTTCTGTAATAAATCTTAATGCTAAATCAACTCTTCTCTGAGAAGATACATCTACAGATACCCTATAAACAATACCACCATACATAATTCTTGTTGTTTCTTCTCTTGGAGCAGCATTCTCTATTGCCCTGACGAATACTTGTATTGGATTCTCTTTTGTTTCTAAATGAATAATATCAAACGCGTTTCTAACTATATTATATGCCATCATTTTTTTGCCGCCGTTCTTACCAGGATACATAAGCCTATTAATCAAACGCTCTACTATATTTACCTCAGCTTTTCCAAATCTTTTATGCTCATGCCTTCCTCCACTATGAGGCAAGTATGTTGGTTTTAGGCTTATGTATTTCTTTAAACTTGGATCTTTTATCTCGATTCCTTCCCAAGACCATCTATCTAATAGCTTGATATCGCTCAAATTGTTACCAACTTTATCTATTTCTGGTATTTTTGTTTGATTGCTCAATCTCACGCACCTACTTTTATGAGGTAGGTATAGCTTTTAAAAATATTGTTTTCTAAAATTAAATGAGTTCTTCTATAAGCACCGATTCTTAAAAACTTTTATTATTTAATTTTCCATACTAAAAATTCTTAATAGATTGAAAGCATTTAAGAGACCTTAAACTTAAGTATTTCGGAGAATAATAAGCTAAAAGTGAGGGAATTAAGTTTGAGCGAAGATTTGCTAAGAGTAATGAATGTGCAAACATTTTACAAAATTATTCAAGATGTTGGAAGCGGATATGGAACATACATAATAGGTTTAAGCTTAGCGTTAGAAGATGGAAGGCTTTTTTCACTAGTAAATATACCTGCTGATGTTGCTGAAGCAATAAAAACTTATAATGATGGCGAAGTACCTCCGAGAAGGCAATCAATATTTTCTTTTTTAATGAATCATGAAGAGTTTAAAGATTTAATAGGAAAAACATTAAAGAGAATAATTATTGATGAGTTAGATACAAATAATGGATTATATACTGCATCTGTTGAATTCGAATCTGAGGGATTAAATTTAACTATAAAAATGATACCGAGTCATGCTGTATATTTAGGAATAATTTCTGGAAAGCCAATATATGTTACAAAAAGGCTAGCTGATATGGAAGATCAAAACCAAGATCATGGAAACCAGGATGATGAAAATGACGATGAAGGAGAAGATGATGAATAATTTTATTTATGATCTATAAAAATTATCTCTTAACTTTTTGTTTCTTACCTTTCCATAACGCATCTAGAGAAACTCCATTAACCATTACAACTTTATACCTAACTCCCGGTATGTCTCCCAAAGATCCTCCCTTTGGACCCCCAATGCCTTCTATTATAACTTCATCGTGCTCATCAATATATAAGATACCTCCATCTTTCGGAACAAATGCTGTTACAACCTTTTTGTTCTTTATTAGCTGGCATCTAACACATTTTCTTAGCGCTGAGTTAGGTTGCCTTGATTCAACACCAACCTTTTCTAAAACAATAGCTCTAGCCATTGGGGAACCTTCTAATGGATCATATTTTTCAGTCAACTTGAGCATTCTTCTCTTGAACTCATTCTGTGACCATTTGAACTTCATTTTCTTCTTTCTCAGCTGCCTTGCTGCAAATAGCCCATTAGGCGATTTTCCTTCACCCATTAATTGTCACCTTTTCTAGTCTTATGTTTATCTTAGCAGAATATAAACTTTCTTTCACTTAACTACCACCTTCTCTACCCCGTAAAGTTTTCCTAATATTATTTTTGCCCTTTTTACATTTTTACCGTCTTTTCCGATGGCTTTTCCCTTTTCATCATCTTTCACTTTTACATAAACTGCTTTTACATTATCTTTATCAATTAAATCAACTTTTAATACAGTTATTTCAGGAAATAGGTTTTTTGTCATTTCTTCTATTTTATCTGAGTACTCTACGATTTCAACATTTTTGTTTAATATTTTAGATAAAGATTTTACATTTTTACCGTCTTTTCCGATGGCTTTTCCTAAATCATTTTTATTTACAAGGTAAAAAACTCTATTGCCCTCATTATCTGCAATACACCTATAAGCCATTGCTCCTGTTAAATCTTGAAATAGGGATAAATATCTAAGTTCCTCGAGATCTATTCTATCACCATTGCTACTTTTTTCCATCACATACACCCTAAGACGTTTCCACGAGGTCAAGTATTCTTGAATCTCCAGTATCGACTATGCTTATTGATGATACTTTAAAGGGCTTACCTATTAACGCCCCTAGCTCTAGTGATGTGCCTTTAAATACATAAACTGGTATATTTGATAGCTTTGCTCCCTTCTCAATTTTTTCTCTATAGCTGAGCGGAATATTATCTGCTATAATAACCATTTTAGCCTCTCCCTTAAGTATTGACTTAATTGCCTTACTCACGCCTAGGTAATATTTCCCATTTTTTGTCAAATTCTTTAATTCTTTTTCAAATGATACTGACATATCTATTCCCCCTTTCTGGATTAGTAGATCCTGCTTATTTATTTTCCGTATCATCTGCAGAGGGTTTAACAGGTGAAGCTCCCATACCTAGCATAACTATTCCTGTTCCAACCTTAGGTATTAAACCGGCAGATATACTTTCCGTTACACCATAGAATCTTTCATCTTCACCAGTAATTGCAGCATTATATATTTGGTTTACTGTTACTTCAAATGCGGCTCTAGCTATAACACTAGGCTTTTCTCCTACAATGCCTAACCTACCTATTTGTCTTACTTTACCGGTCCACGTCATCATGTCCGCAACAAGCATAACATGCCTAATATCGACATCTAATCCAGAATTCTGAAGAACGTCTAATATTTCTTTGATTATCGCATTTCTTCCAGCTTCAATTCCCAATACCTGGGAAATTTCAATAATATTGTTTGTTTCTATTCTTTTAGCGTCAATTCCTGGAATTTTCATAACTTCTGCTAAATTACTTCCTTCAGCCATTATTACATATTCTTTCTTCTTTACTCCATTTTCTTCATAACCCCTTTCTTGTATCATAGTTTTTCTTATCCCCTTTATCCCTTTAAGATATGTTTTCCTAATTTTTGATATTATTTCGTTAAATGCCTTTGTATCATATAACTCTTCTTCTGGCATAACATCACTATTTAATTCTACATTTATTATATTTGGATTATTTTCATCCACATTTGCTTTTCCTAACTTTAGTTTCTCAATAGCTTCAATTATTTCTTCATGAGTAACTCCTTTATCATCTAACAAGTCTTTATCTATCTCTATCTGTATCTTAGGTTCTCCTAAAATATAGGATATTTCTGAAACAACATTGCTTATAATTGTATATTCTATTTTTCTAGCGATTTCTTTAGCTTTTTCCAAATCATTTCTATTCTCTTCATCTAAGTATATTCTCATTATGGGTGTTGATGGCTCATGCCTTGCATCAACTATTTCTATTAGCCTTGGTAATCCTAAGGTTACGTCGAATTCCATTAATCCAGCATAATGGAATGTTCTAAGTGTCATTTGGGTTCCAGGTTCTCCTATGGATTGCGACGCTATGGTACCAACAGGTTCTCCTGGTTGAATCATAGAAGATATATAACGTCTTACAGTTTCTTCAACCACAAAAATTTTTTGTGCTGTGCTTAGATCCGACTTCTCAAGCTTCTCATTTAACTCCTTATAGATTTTCTCTGGAAGTATTTCCTTAGCTGACTTTAGTTTTATATCAAGTTCTCCTTTCTTTTCTTCCTCTTCTTTTACGGCCTCAATTTTTTTCTTTTTTGGCGTCATTTTTCATTCACCTTAGCCTTTTCTATTATTCTATCTATATTTACTGCCTTTCCATGATAAGTTAGCATTGGATCAACCCCATCTTCTCCATACTTAAGCTGTACTATGTTTTCAACTGAATCCCTAACCGTTCCATCATATGCAACATATAAATCCTGCAAGGCATTAATAAGCCTTCTTTGCATATAACCGCTTTGAGATGTCTTAACTGCAGTATCTACCAATCCTTCTCTACCTCCTGCTGCGTGGAAGAATACTTCATAAGGCTTTAGACCAACTCTAAAATTACCAATAATAAATCCTCTTGCTTCTGGAGATAAATCTCCTGGTTTAAATTGAGGCAATGTCCTTGTCCTAAATCCTCTTGAAATTCTTTTACCTCTAACAGTTT
Source organism: Caldisphaera sp. (assembly GCF_049974385.1). Lineage (NCBI taxonomy): Archaea > Thermoproteati > Thermoproteota > Thermoprotei > Acidilobales > Acidilobaceae > Caldisphaera > Caldisphaera sp. The sequence continues at coordinate 70,660 of NZ_JBMFIW010000001.1, forward strand.
GTTGCCCTAGCATTGCTGCCATCTGAGTTATATTTATATCACTTCCCCTTGCTCCAGTTCTAGCCATAATAAATGCATTATTAAATGGATCCATATAGCTAATGGCTAACTTACCTGCATCATCTCTTAATTTCTGCAACCTTTGTATTATCTTTAACTCAAGGCTTTCTTCCGGAGTTCTTCCTGGTATAACTTCCAGATTCCCTTCTTTATAATCATTAATAAATTGTTGAATTTCATTCTTTGCCTGTTCCACCATATTACTTATTTTGTTTTTAGCTTCATTAGGTATTTCAACTTCTTTTAACGATATTGAAAAACCTTTTATTTCAAGCATCCTAATAAACATTCTAAACACGTTGTCTAAAAATTCTCTTGCCTTTTCCGAGCCATATTCTAGTGTTATATAATGCAGTACATTTTCCGGTTGCTCTGCACCAATAGCATTTTTATCAAATACACCCATTAGTAGCTTTCCATTACTTATTATATCATAAGAATCAAAGAAACATTTTTCATTATCACATTTTAATTCTCCTGCATTAATTTTTGCTCTTCCTTCAAAATTAAGGCCTTGAGGTAAAAATAGACTTATTAATTGTTTTCCTGTCCATAATGGTTCAGGCTTTATTATAGCTGGTTCAGGCATTTTACCTTTATAGTTTGCCGCTGCAAGCAATAAGGAAACTTCGTCTTTTGTTAATAGAGTAGTTTTAACAGTTAATAGGTATGATCCGCTAATGTAATCTTGTCTTCCGCCAATTAATGGCCCACCATATCTTGGTGACAATATTTGGTTCTCAACAAGCATTAATTCTTGGGCTTCTGCTCTTGCTTCTTCTAGCCTTGGAACATGTAGATTCATCTCGTCCCCATCGAAGTCTGCATTATATGGAGCACAATCTAGAAGATTTAATCTAAAAGTACGTCCCGGCATAACCCTAACTTTATGGGCCATTATAGACATTCTGTGAAGACTGGGCTGTCTGTTAAATAATACTATATCTCCATTAATTAAATGTCTTTCTACTACATCACCTATTTCTAGGCTCTCTGCTAGTTGCCTATAATTGCGTTGATATCTTAGGTCTATTTTCACGTTTTGCTTTGTCTTATAAACAAACATTGCTCCTGGCCAATTATACGGGCCATTTAATACAAATTTCCTAGCATCTTCAATATTGTATGATGTAACAACTATAGGTAGAGTTAATATCTTAGCTATTTCTTCTGGAACACCTACTTCATCTATGCTTATATAAGGATCTGGAGAAATAACTGTTCTTGCTGAGAAATTAACCCTCTTTCCATTTAAATTGCCTCTTAATCTACCTTCTTTGCCTTTTAATCTTTGAGCGATAGTTTTTAGCTGTTTCCTCCCTCTATGAGAAAGTTGATAAATGTTAGGCAATTCATTATCTATATATGCAGCTATAACGTTTTGAAGCGTTTGCCATGCCTCTTCTACCATTGATTCTGGAGCGTTAGATGATAAGAAGTTCTTTAACCTCTCATTTTGTCTGACTATTTCAACTAAAGCATGAGTTAAATCGTCTTCCGCCCTTAAACCGTTTTCCATTGTTATGGATGGTCTTACAGACAATGGAGGTACAGGCAAAACAGTCAAAACCATCCATTCTGGTCTTGCAGCTTTAGGATCTACTCCTAATACTTTTATGTCCTTATCTTGCACTCTTTCAAGTCTCTCTCTTATTTCACTAGGAGTTAACCTAATTTCACCTTCTGGCCTTACTTCATAGAAATTAAAAGGCTTGGTGAATTTAAGCTTAAATTGCTTATATCCACAATGAGGGCATTCTGATACAGAAGACGCTTGCTTAGCTATTTCGTCTGAAAAAGTTTCCGCAAGTATTGGCCATTTTTCTTTAAGCTTTTCGTAAATGTTTGTTAAATATGCAATCTTTTCATCAGGTAGCAAAATTCTACCACAATTTCTGCAAGTTGATTGTAAAATAACATCTATTTTATCTCCTAAATGAGGTAATAAAACAGGTCTAGCTAAATCAATCTTTCCGAAATGTCCTGGACAATCTTCTCTAGTGTTTCCACAAACTGGGCATCTTTCTCCCGGTTCAATAGCTCCGAAATGAGGGTCTCTAACACCTCCAGATACAGGAGATCCGTCTGCTTCATATATTTCTGGTCTAATAACAGTAACCTTCGCCATTTTTCTTATTTCTATTGGACTTAATAGGCTAAAATGAATCCTATCAATAAGATATTTTTCGTTTTCTTTATAATTACTTGTATATGACATTTTAAGCACCTCCTCCTTCAGCTTCTTGTTTCATAGTTTTTGAATTTTCATCACTGTTCCCTGAATTGTTATCAGAAGTCTCTTTTTGAATCTCAAATTCTCCAGCTATTTTTCTCATAACCCTAATTTTATCAGAAACCTTTATTTCTGGCTTTACACCCATACTAATTATTTCCTGCAAAAACAGCTTAAATGCGTAAGGCACTTTTACTGGCCTTATATCTCCAGCATCGCCATGAATTGGACATTCGTAAACTCCTCTCTTACTGTTATACCAGGCGATATGACCGCATATGTTACAAATATGCATAACATAGATATCACTATTTTCTAACATTCTATCCCTAAGCATCATTGTAGCTCCATGGCCTACTAAACAATCCCTTTCCATTTCTCCAAATCTAAGCCCACCCTGTCTTGCTTTACCTTCAGTAGGTTGTCTTGTTAACAATTGTACTTTTCCAGTTGCTCTTGCATGCATTTTATCTGAAACCATATGATATAACCTTTGATAAAATGCGATACCTATTGTTATAGTATTTTCAATAATCCTTCCGGTCCTTCCATCATACATTACTTCTTTTCCGCTCGGATCAAATCCTTTTTTAACCAAAACAAATTGCAAGTTATTAGTATCTTCTTTATAAAATGGCGTGCCATCGACAAACTTTCCCAATAAAGCCCCAGCTTTTGCTGATACTATTTCTAATAATTGTCCTACAGTCATTCTTGAAGGTATACCATGAGGGTTGACAATAATATCAGGAGTTATACCATCTTCAGTATATGGCATGTCATATCTTGGGAAGAGCATACCGACAACTCCTTTTTGACCGTGCCTGCTTGCAAATTTATCTCCTAATTCTGGTATCCTTAAGTCTCTTACCTTCACCTTAACCAACTTATTCCTTTCAGAAGTTTGTGTTATTATAACAGTATCTACAATACCGCTTTCACCATATCTTAATTGAACGCTTGTATCCCTTTTTGAGAGGACTCCTGGTCCAATTACTCTTTCTTCACCTATAAACCTTGGAGGGCTTTCTCTGCCAACTAAAACATCCCCACCTATAACTTCAGCCTCGGGCTCTACAATACCATCTGGTCCTAGTTTAATATAATATTGATCTCCTTTATGATCATATAATTTTGGTGATGGCACAGTTATTCTATCACTTAATCCTCCAGGATAATCATTTTCTGTTGCTGAATATACTCTAAAGAAGTGGGCCCTACCTAAACCCATATCAATGCTAGTCTTGTTAAATATTATTGCATCTTCTATATTATAGCCAGTAAAAGACATAAAAGCAACAACAAAATTTTGTCCAGAAGGTCTTTGATTATAACCCATTTCTTCTAGATGCCTTGTCTGAACAATAGGCTTTTGTGGATAATGAAGTAGATATGCATGGCTATCCATTCTTAAATTATAGTTAAGAGCATATAAACCCAATGCTTGCTTTGCCATTGCAGATTGATAAGTGTTTCTTGGACTTTGATTATGCTCCATAAATGGAATAGTCGAAGCCGCTACTCCAAATATACCAGTAACCCATAATTCTAAATGAGTTGTATCTTTGTTTATGTCCTCAACTCTTTCTGCTATATATGCATTCTCTTCTTCATCAGGATCAATCAATTCTATAATACCCATTCTAACGAGATCCCAGAACTTTAATTCCCCTTTAATAACTTTAGATATTATTTCCTTTGTTAATTTTGGCTTACCATCTTCAACAATAATTAGAGGTCTTAATAACCTACCTTCATCTGTGTTTATATAAACTTCCTTAGAGTTTTCACCTTGTATTAACGCAATGCCTACTTCAAAACTTATTTCTCCCTTTCTTCTCATTTCTCTTAGTTTGTGTACTAATTCCTCACCATTTTCAACATAACCTATAGGACTGCCGTTTAGAAATACTTTAGCACCGTTGCTAACAATTGATATCACATCGTTATCATTTTCTGATGATCTCTTTATTATTTCATCCATTAATATTACTCCTTGGTTCCTTAAAATTCTTTCAACGTCTTGCTCTTCTACACCTACTGATATATATGTCATCAAAGCCAAATTCTTAACTAGCCCACAATTAATACCTTCAGGTGTTTCAAATGGACACAATCTACCCCAATGAGTACCATGTAAATCCCTTGCCTCAAAATGGGTTTGACCTCTGCTTAATGGAGATATAACTCTCCTCAAATGGCTCAAAAGACTGATCCAATTAGTTCTATCTAAGGCTTGACTAACACCAGTTCTATTCTGTGTCCAGTTTCCTGTTGCTAATGCAGCCCTAATCCTTTCCGTTATAATATCGGATCTAACCAAAAATCTTAGCCTTAACTTTTTACGTTGACTTATATATTCTTCTAATTGTGATGAAATCGTATTAACAAATTGCTGAAATGCATCCCTAAATATTTCAGCTATTAGATCTCCAGCTAATCTTAATCTCTTATTAGAATAATGGTCTTTATCATCTTCGCCCCTTTTATTTAAATAAAGTTGTAAAACTCTATTTGCCATCTCACCAATGAAATATGCTTTTTTCTTCCTGTCTTCTGGTTTACTACCTAAATGAGGTAAAAATTGATTATCAATGAAATCTTCAGCCCTTGCTATTCTTATTTCTCTCGGCTGACCGGGCGCTAATCTGTTTCCTATATATTCTAAAGCATCTTCTGTAGATTTTATTGTAAATGCGACCTTCTCAAAACTAGGTAATAATTCTCTTTGTATATCTGAATCAAAGGAAACAGCGGCTGCTATTTCAGCGTCTTTCTCTAGACCTAATGCCTTCATCATTACTACAAATGGTATTCTATATCCTAGTCTGCTCATACTTAATTCTAAAGTACCATCATTCATTCTATCAACAATCACTTGTCTTCTCAAACCTAAAACAGTGGAAACAACTTTTGCTGTATGAGTAATCCTTGCAGTATTTGCAGTTGACAAACCAACTATTATCCTATTTACTGCTAGATCTTCTTGTGCCACTATTACTCTTTCGCTACCATTAATAATAAAATATCCTCCCGGATCATAGGGATCTTCTCCTATATTTATTAGTTCATTCTCTTTAAATTGCGAAATAGGATCTATAACCGATTTAACCATTACTGGGAAATCAGCTATTTTTAATTCTTCTCTTTCAACCTCATTTCCATTTTCTATAAGTGCCATTTCAAGATATAACGGTGAAGAGTATGTTAAGTTCCTAATCCTTGCTTCTGATGGAGTTATTTGATGGAAAAAACCATCTGCTTCCTTAACTTGAGGATATGTTATTTTTATTCTTCCCAATACAATCTTTATATCTGGTCCTCCCTCTTCCATTTCGTTTTTCTTGATTTGCTTATATGTAGGTCTAATTTCTCCATAAGAATCAACTATTTTTTGTAATCTTTCTTTAACAAAAGAGTTGAAAGAATCCAAATGCTGTCTAGATAGTCCATTTTCATGTATGTATTGCTTGAATAATGACCATAAATCGTCGTTATTTAACTTAGATTCTTCAATAGACAAAAAATGGCACCCCTTTAATAGGATACAACAACCCTATATGCCTTATACTTACCGGCCGTAGGAGAATCTCTTTCAATCTCTATTATATCTCCTGGCTTTCCATTCAAAATTCTCACTATCGGATCATTAATGCTAATACGCGGTAATTGCCAAGGTCTAACTCCTAATGTCTTTAATACCTCTATAGATTCCTCTAATGATAATATTCTATGTTTTGGAACAAGATAATGCTCCAATATTTTCTCTTCTTCTTTCACTTTCGAAGGCAAACTCCTATGCCACCTCTCTACTGCAAAAAGTAAAGTTAAGATCCGAGCTTATTAGTATTATTATCTTAAAAATAATGGGTTTTATGGAGCCCTTAATGGGTGTGGCGGGCCCGCCGGGATTCGAACCCGGGACTTCCGCCTACGGCAGGCTGGCTGCCTATTGTCTACGGGTTAAAAGCCCGCCGCTCTACCTGGCTGAGCTACGGGCCCTCCGCATATATTGCTATTTTATTTAGGATTAAAAACACTACTGTTAGTTTGAAAGAAGATATGGTTAAATATCCCTAACCAAAAAAAAGTTAGATTTATTGAGATTTCTTAGACCTGGCACAAGCCCCTAGGCCTTTTGCAATATCGAGTAATATACCTAATCCTTGAGACACATCAGGATCTCCTAAGGCTCTCGTTAATCCTAATAAACCTAATTTTCTTGGCTTACTAACATCCACATTCCCTAACGCATTAAAGGCACAATTTGTTAAATCTTCAACAGCCATTTTTGCCTTTGCATATTGAGTTCCATCAACTTTTTCAATACCTCTGCCTAATGTTGCTAGTAAACCTGCCAGCCTCATTAATACTGGATCATCAGCTACTGTCAAGAACGTATCATCAGATTTTTCAGCTAGATAATTTAAAAGACCTAGAAGACCGCTCTTTTTAAGAGCAGCAACAGAATTTAATAACTCTCCTAAAGTTTGAGCTTGAACTTCGGGTGAAACTTCCTCTACATTTCCTTCTACCATCTTTCTCACCTCAGAATTTTAAAGAGTCAATCCAACCTCCATAGAATCCTTGCTTCAATAACCTTCCAACAGTATATTTACCAACAAAGTAACATTTTGGTACATACATCCCTTTTTGCTCATCAAACGGTACTTCGCAAGTTCCCATCCATCCTCTTTCTCCTGCGTATCCGACACATGTAACTGGGCTATAAGGCTGTGCTGGGGCGAATCCAGTTAAATCAGCTACTATATTACCTGATGCAGTAATTGCCATGGATTCAACAAATACCCCTGCTAATCCAATTCCTATTGTTGGTAAACTATGTTCTCCAGCCATGTATACATCATCATATTGTGGATGCCTCATAGTTCTAGGCATAGCCGGTGACCATCTTGGATCCTGCTTAAATACAAAGCCTTCACTATTTTCCAATGCCTTTGGTAATCTTGGAGGCGGAACCTTTACTAATAAATCATATTTAAATTCACCAGAGCTTGTTACAACTGTTTTCTTTTGAACATCAACTTCTCTAAGTTTCGCATTTGGCACATATTCTACTCCAAACTCGTCCAAAGTTTCCTTTAAAAACCTAGATATTTCAGGCCCTAAACCTCCATTTGGAACTGGCATTATTGGAGCAGGTATTGGATCTAATAATGTAACTTTCGCTTTTCTACCCCTTTGCTTTGTGTATAAAGAAAGCATCGGCGCAGCTTCGTATGGATAAATTCCGCATCTATAGGGGAATTCTGGAACTAGTAAAACAATATTGGAATTATCTTTAACTTGGCTTAATGCTTTTTTCATTTCCAATGCTCCTTCTAATGTAAAGTTATGAACACCATCTTTATCTAATCCTGGATAGGCATTCCAACCTTGGTCTATACCTAATGAAACCACTAGGTAATCATACTGATATTTGCCTTTAGCTCCTACAACAGTTCTATTAGCAGCATCTATTTTTTGAATTTCATCTACAGCTGTTTTAATGCCATATTTTTCCATATTCACAACAGGAGCCCTAGTATCTTCGGGCTCTCCATAACCGAAGGCTACATCAAAGAATAGAGGAGGCATGTAATGAAAATCATCTTTGTTTACAACCAAAACCTCTGCATCTATATTTTTCTTTTTAATCTGTTCTATTAGTCTTTTTGCTGAAACATAACCACCAACACCGCCACCTGCTATAACAATTTTTTTTGTCAAGCTAACCACCTTTCCTTTTAAATTGTTAATACATCTCTTTAAAAAGCCTTACTAATAAAAAATATTAAACGTTGAAAACAAATAAAAATAAATATTATAAATTTATGAACCCAAGGCCCTTAATAAATTTAGCATAACATTTAATCCTTTTGAAACCTCTGGTTCTGATAATGTTGTGATCATCTTAGATATCGACATTGGTTTGACTTTTTCTTCAGCCTTAATAGCTTTAAATGCATTACTTAATTTTTCAAGCATCTGTTTGTCTAAGGATTGTAATAAGTTTAACATTAACTCAATTTTTTCTAAGTTTTCTTGTCTTGTTAGTTGCTCTATTAACTTAATTAGTTGAGGTAGCCTATCAATTATTAGAAAGGTCTCCTCACTCACAACTAACTTAGATATCGCCTTTAAGAGCTCTTCATCTTTTAAAATATTATTTACCATTTCAACCAAATGAAGAAGCCTTTCGAGGCTTTCTGATTGGAGTTCTGCCTCATTTATTTCCTCCATACCATATCACCTAAACAACTTCCATAAAACCTCTGGTTGTGTATTTTCAAAATAAACATCAAATATAGGATCCCAGAATTCAGGATGCCTTATTATATCCCAATAAGCATCTGCAAACAATCTCTTCATTATAAAATTAATTGTATTAGCTGGAACCTTTGCTGCAGGATGATTATAATCGCTTATAACAAATGTTCCTTTTTCAAATCCTAATTCTGTTGGACAATTTGTTCTTCCTGTATTCCTAGCATCTAATCCTAAAACCCTTTTAGAAACAACCTTTGCTTGTAAATGAGCTGTAACTCCAGTCTTTGCATTAGCTGAAGTTGATGCATCTCCTATTGCAAATGCATCATCGTATTTCAATATTTGATTTGTAAACTTATCGGCATTTATAAAACCATCTTGGTTGATTGCCTCATCTGGTTTAATTTCAATTTTTGGTCCCTTGTGAACTGGGACTACAATAGCTGCATCGTAGCTTAATTCTTCTCCTTCTAGAGACGTTATCTTTTTATTTTCTGTATCAATTTTATCTGCTGTGAAGAAAGTCATTATATTAATGCCTCTTTCTTTTAGTATAGGCTCTAGTACTTCATTAAACGTTTCTGCAGGATAAGCCCTAGGATATGGTACTGCTAATATCATATTAATATCATTTCTAACTCCTCTCAATCTAAACACTTCATCTGCTAACAAAACACCTTCATAAGGTGATGGTGGACATCTATGGTATGGATCTCCTACAGCTATTACAAATGTCCCTTTTTTCATATTACTAACAACATCGAAAACCTTTGACGCATTTTGAGGTGTAGAATGAAAATCTCCATATTGCTCTACTAGCTTTTCATTTCCATCGATGCCTTTATGTTCTATTGTAACTCCTGGAGCAATTGCTACATAATCATAGTTCATAGTTTTGTTATTGCTTAAAGTTACTATCCTGTCTTGTAAATCAACTTTTTTAACTCTATCTATAACTAAATTTACACCCTTAACTAATAAAGAGCTTAATGATCTATATAAATTAGAATAATCATTTCTAAATGCTATTTGTAATAACTGAGGCCAATAATAATGATATGGGCTATCATTTATAACGGTGACATCAAAATCTTTAACTAAAGAGTTAGCCAGAATAGCCCCTCCAGCCCCTCCCCCTACTATCAAAAATCTCTTTTTTTCTGCCATATTAATCACGCTTAAAAAAAATTATTTTTTAGCTGTAATTTTAATAATTGCTATAATTTTATCCTTTTCTTCCCTTAACTCAACTAATTCATTTTTTGTTCTCTCGATCCATGCTTTTATATCGCTCTTAAAACCAGGATCAGTAGCCCAAATTTCTAACACATCTCCATTTTTAGCATCTCTATAAGCTTTTGTTAAATTCGTAATAGGCCCAGGGCATGACAAACCTCTTGCATCTACAACTTTTTTAGCTTCGCTCATATTTCTCACCTTAAATAAACAATGTTTGACCTCCTTCAGCTTGTTGTAAAAATGTCGCAACTCCAACGACATCATCAATCAATTCATTGAAATCTTCTTTCTTTAGCCCCATGACAGATGCCATTAAGCTGCACGCATATACTTTTGCCCCCATAGATTTAGCTTCTTTTACCATTTCTATCCATGAAGGTGCATTGCTTTTCTTCATACCTTCCATTAGCATCGGAACCATATTTTCAAATTCCTTCGGCCATACAGGATTTGATTGCTTTTTTGTGAATTTAGTTAATGCCCATCCTGTTACAAAAATTTGCACATCCATACCTAGGGCAGCTGCGGCCTGGGCTAAAACCCCTACAGGAATTAATTTATCATCCGTACCCGAATATACTATAATAGATAGCTTAGACAACATACCACACCTCTCACTTTAATATTTCCTTTGTAGAGAATCTTATATTTTAACATATACACTATCTATACAATAAAAATAGAATAATTTATATACTAGTCTCTATATAGAAAATCAAAAACTATTTTAAATATAATATAAATTTAAATTCCCTAGAAAACAAAATTCATATTAGGTGCTGAATAGAGTTATGGAGCAATTCCCACTTGTTTATGTAGATCAGGTAATAGGTCTTGTAAAATATTTAAATTCGATAGGAGGTAGGGTAGATTCTTCTAGGTTAGATGAAATGCTAGACGTGGACTTAGATATCTTGCCTCATGTAATTAAAGCAGCTGAGATGTTAGGCCTTATAAAACAGGAAAACGGAGATCTAGTATTAACTGAAGTAGGTAAAAAAATGGAGGATATGGAAAACAAAGATTTAAGAATTATTTTGAAAAAGATAAATAAAAATATAGAACCATTTAAAGATATAATAGCTGAAGTTAAAAAGAATAAAATAACTCTAGAGCAATTAAATAAAATTTTAGAAAAAAATGGTTATACTAATTTAGATGTTGCACTACCTGTGATAACGCAATGGTTGGCATTAATAGGAATAAGTGTCGTTTCAGATTAAATTTTTAATAATTATGATTTTAACTTTATTTAAGCTTATTACATCTGCCATAAAAAGTTCTATTTAGAATTCTAATCTATAATAATCTCAATGATCAAATATAATAAATTTATAATAAGAAATAATTGAATTATAGTTGCTCTTTTTAGCACAAGATCTGTCTACTTTAAAGTGTTTTATATTTTTATATTAAATCCTTTTCCTGAGCTTCTTGTAACTTATCTGGAGCTATTACCATAACCATTTTATTTACCATCAACTCAACAATTTTTTTAATGCCTCTTTGACCAGGTGAATACTTTGACCTGACAATATCAACTTCTTCCAATCTCCTTATTTGGCTGCTTACATTAGCCTTGCTTTGGTTTACCAAATTTGCCAAATCTTCTAAGTCAGCAGGCCCTTTTTGCAGTATTGCTAATATTTTTGCTCTGGTATCGCTTGCCAATGCCGACGAAACCTTAGCGATTGCTTTAGGTCCAATTACATACAATACCTTATCCCTTTCATAAATACCTTCCTTAGCAGGCACGCTTTCTGTCATATCATTTCACTCTCTGCTTCTAACTATCTCAGCGTTTAATATCTATGCAATACAGGGTTAATATTTTTTTGTATCCAATATAGTTATTAAAGTATTAATTTTATTATTTAAAAAACAGCTAATCTTTCATTTACAATTATATTTGTAACATATTCCCACTTTAGTAAAAAATAAAATACATTCTATAATAAATTATAAAAATTTTAAATGCTGTATAAAAGCATTAAATACAGAAGAAATAATTACAGTGATAAAAAATTGGGGATATCATTAAAGGAGAAATACTACAACATGGATACAAACGATTTCAAAGTTTTAAGTTTAATTGAAAGGCTGATGAAAAAGTACGGTTTTGTTCCTTTAGAATTAATTGAGAAGGCATCTAAATTACCGTCGAGTTCCATTAAGCGCACGATACAAAAACTGCTTGACTTTCATCTAATAGTTTCTGAAACTTCCCCTTTTTATGGTTACCAATTAACTTTCGATGGATTAGATATGCTATCTGTAAGATTCTATTTTAATAAAAATATTATTTCGGATTTAGGGCATAAAATAAATACTGGTAAAGAAAGTGATATTTATATTGCTCAATTAGTTTCTGGAAAGGAATCAGTTATTAAATTTCATAGAGAAGGAAGAACATCATTTAAAGCAATAAAAAGAAAAAGAGAATTTGATTTCAAGAAATGGTTATCATGGATAGACTTATCAAAAAAAGTTGCTTTAAGAGAATTTAAAATTTTAAATGAACTATGGAAAAATGGAGCTAATGTGCCAGAGCCTATTTATAGCAACAGAAATTCTTTCATTATGGAAAAAATTGATGGGATAGAGCTATATAAACTTAAGTATTTAGATAAGGAAATAGCTAAAATTATATTAAATGATATAATAATAACATTAAGGATTGCCTATACAAAAATAGGTATAATACATGGAGATCTAAGCCCATATAATATAATAGTTAGTAATGATGAAAAGCCAAGAGGTTTTATAATAGATTGGCCACAATATGTAAGAATAAAGAACAAAAATTCAGATATAGTTTTAAAAAAAGAACTTGAATATTTAGCCTTTTATTTGCATAAAAAATCTGGAGTAGAGGTAAAAGTAGAGGAGCTAATAAACAATATTAAGGGGGGAATTGATGGAAGATAAAAAAGAATTCTTTATTGGCATTGATATAGAAAGTGGAAGCCCCCTCTCTAAAGAAAATCATAAATTTACTGCCATTATATTAGACAAAGATTTAAAAATGATTAATAAAATTAATGGAGTCTCTTTATCTTCTCTAATTAGGCTTGCATGGGAATGGAGACCTAAATTAATTGCGACAGATAACATATTTGAGATAGTTCCTGACGAAAAATCTTTGTCTAAATTTCTCTCTCTTCTTCCCCCTAATACTCAGCTAATCCAAGTAACAATAAATGAAGGCAAATTTGTTGAATTAAAAGATGTAGCAAAACAATTAAATTTAGAGATAGACCAAGCAAAGCTTTCACCAAGCAAAACAGCTTACTTAGCAGCAGTAATTGCAGCCAAAGGTAAAGGAGTAAAAATTGGTTTTAGCAATGAAAAAACGCAAGTTATAGTATCTAAAGGTAGGTGGTCAAAAAGCGGTGGTATGAGCCAAGGTAGATATCAAAGAAGAATAAGGGCATCTGTAAATATTGCTGCTAATAAAATTAAAGAATCTCTTGAAAAAGCAGGCATTGATTATGATATGTTTGTAAGAAAGGGAGAGGGTGGTATTGATTCTGCAGTTTTTACTGTATATGCTCCAAGAGAGAAATTATTTGGTATAGTTAAACCTCATAAAGGAATAGATTACAGTATATCAATTAAATCTGTTTATGATGGAAAAATCTTATTTGGAAACAATATTGAAAAACCTGATAAACCAATAATAGTGGGTATTGATCCAGGTATTACTGCAGGAATAGCAATTATAGATCTAAATGGAAATATATTATATCTAGGAAGCAAGAAAGAAATGGATAGAGGAGACATAATATCTCTTATTTATTCCTATGGAAGACCTATTTTGTTAGCCGTTGATGTTGATATAATACCTGACATGGTTAAAAAACTTGCTGGCCAGATAAATGCTGAAATTTATGTCCCCCCTGAAGACATGCTCGTTGTAGATAAAAGCAACCTTGCATTAAAAGCAACGGGCGGAGATAATCCTGATACAACACATGAAAGAGATGCCTTAGCAGCCGCCTATAAGGCTTACCTTAATTATAAATCAAAGTTATCACAAGTAGAATCTTATGTTGAAAAAATAGACATAGACCTTGATGTTGAAAAAATAAAAGCAGATGTGATAAAAGGTATAACTATAGCTGAAGCTATAGAAAAACAAATCAATGAGATGCTGAACTTAAATGAAAACTACAAAGAGCAAATCAATAACAATTGCAACAATGATAATCAAAGTTTTAACGAATTAATTTACAAAATACAAAAATTAGAAGCAGAAAAAATTGTACTCGAAAATAAGCTCAATGAAATGAAAAAATCACTTTCTATCGCTGAAAATGAAGTTAGAATTGCTAAACAAAACTTAAAAGCAGAGCTACTAAAAGATGAAGAAATAAAGAAGCTTAAAGGAGATGTAACTAGACTTAATTCACTTATTAATGAAATTGAAATGAACTTAAACGTTGCAAATGAAAAAAACAATATATTTAAAAGCGTATTAATGAAAATATTAAACAATGAGCTAATAATTATAAAAAGATTACAATCTTTAAAAATAAACAATATTAAAAAAATTGAAGAAATTTATGGAAAAATAAAAGAAGGAGATGTTATATTAGTTGAAGATCAAGGATCATTTGAAAACGAAGCATTAAATTATATAGAAAAAAGCAAAGTCTATGGGGTTTTATTAAATAGAGATGATACTACTCTTTCAGAACTCTTAACAAAAAAAGGGATTGTTGTTTTAAACAAAACCAAATATAATATTTTCGATATAGATATTTTCACTTTTGGTCCATCAATAATATTAAGTGATATAAAAAGAAAAGGAAAGGAAATCAGAAAAACTAATGAGGATAACATCAATCTAAAAAATATAATAGAGCAATATAGAAAAAATAAATTTTAAACTAGTATAGAGATGCTTCTCCTTTAAGTATTCTCATCGTTAGCGAAGGTAAATTCTCAAGATATTCCTCAACAATACTGTTTATCTCTTCTTTCATATTAGATGTTATCTTTGAATTGTTTTCAGGTATTACAGCGACATCTGCTATCAAAGGATCATTTATTGGTCTTCCGATTTGGCCTAATAATCTCACTGTTACTTCCTTTACACCATTAACTTTAGAATATATTTGTTCAGCTATTTCTTTTGATGCAACATTATAAATTTTACCTATATGAGTAACTGGGTTTTTACCAGCCGTTGCCTCAAGACTCATTGGTCTCATTGGAGTTATCAAACCATTAACCCTATTTCCTCTACCTGTTGCACCGTCATCTCCATGTTCTGCGCTTGTACCTGTTACTGTAAGATAAAATACTCCTTCATCAGGCAAATCTCCATTATTTATATATACCCTTACATTATAATTTGATGCTAATTTTGATGAGATATCTAATACTTTTTCCTTGATTTCTTCCTTAATTTGTAAATACTCACTTGGATTAGTTACAAACCTTGATACTATTGCATTTGCAATTGTTATATCTATATTATTTCCATTCCTTAAACCCATTACCTTAACATCTTCTCCTGATGCAGGAACTTTGCTCTTAAATTCTTTACTGTTCAAAGCTCTCTCAGTCTCATAAACTAATTTTTCAAGTGTAGTCATAGGAGCAAAACCGGCTCCAAAACTTGTATCGTTAGATCTATGAGATTGAGACTTTGAATCATATATACCTCTTAAATCTGCGCTTCCTTTTCCTATTTTATAATCAACTATAACATGTTGTTCTGTGTCTAAAAACCTTAAATTGTTTGAAATCCAATCTTTAACAGCTTTAACTACAATCCTTCCCAAAGGAATCTCTTCAACTCCTTCTGAGGTTTTAACTTCAGTTGTTGCCCTGCCCGAAACTATTATGTATATAGGCTGAAGTACTTCTCCTCCTCCCCACTTTGGCATTGCCTGACCTCCAACTAGTAAAACCTTATCTAAATTATGATGCATTATAACCCCAAATCTTTGTAAGTAATAAAGGCTCAGCTGTCTACTAGCTTCTTCAGATATAGCATCACTTATATAATCCGGATGGCCAAGGCCCTTCCTTTCAACAAGTTCAATCTGATTATCCTGAACAGAAGCGTTTACCAATTCCCTTATTACTACATTTTTCACCATTCTTCGCACCTTTTAAATAGTCTCTGCTTTTTTAAAATATAATACAAAGTTTTAAATTATTTTGCCCATACTTATTTATTATATAAATAACAAAATATTTTTATTTCTTAATTAATTGTGTTATTAAATTTATCGTATAACCTACTTTAGAGTTAATTGAAAAAAATCTAAAGATAAACATAAATACTTGATCATTTATAATATAAATGGGTGAGAAACCTGCAGAAATCCTTTTTGTATGAAATAGGTAACACAAAAATTATTTCCTTAATTGACAAGTCCAGACCCATTGGATATAGTGATGACTCTATAGCAACTTTAAGAAAAATTATAAGAACTACAGGAGCTAGAGCATTACCTATAATAGACAAGAATACCGGGAATTTCATGGGTATCATAGATAGAGGAGATATATTAATAGTATCTTCTACAAAAACTAATGCAATAGCTAGTTCTATAGTTAAAGAATTACCAATAGAATTAAACCCAGATATTAAAATAATAGATGCTTTAGAGCTCATGTTTAAATATGATAAATGGGAACTTCCAATAATTGAGAATAAAAAATATATTGGATTATTCAGTATTTCAGATATAGTAAGATTTTTATTTAATAATGCAAAGGATTATTTAAAAAGTCTTAAAGCAGAAGATTACATGACCAAGGATCCAATAGTCGTAAGCCCTGATGATCCAATATCCAAAATTTGGAAAAAGATGGTAGAATTAAAATACGCAGGTCTTCCAGTTGCAAATGAAAAACAGAAACTGGTTGGAATTATAACTCAATTTGATTTAATTAAAAAGGGTTATACTAGAGTTCATTTTGAAAGTGAATCTGGAATAGTTAAAACCACAAAGGTTAAAGATGCTATGACCTATACTGTTATTTACGGATATCCATGGTCTACCCTTTATGAAATTTCCATACCAATGGTCAAAAAAGATTATGGCAGGATACCAATAGTATCTAGCGAAAACGATAAAAAAGTTATCGGTATAATTGATAGAGAAGATTTAGCGAAGATAATAATTAGAGGTGATTGATATGAGCAGTTCTAGGAGGATGACGAACATTAAGGTATCTAAAGCAGTTAAACCTGTTACAAGCATATCATCAAAGTATTCTATTGGTTATAGATATGTAAGAGCTGATTCAGAGCCAAATTGGTCTCAAAAAATAAAAGAGAAACCAGGAGATGCTAGCATATTAGCATCAAAGCCAGCAATCACTATAAGCTATAATTCAACTATATTAGATGCATTAGAGAAAATGTCTCAATATAACGTGAGGGGTTTAGTTGTTGTCGACACGAAGCAACTATTAAGAGGCATAGTCATGGCTACTGATTTAGTGAACTATCTTGGAGGGGGAGAGTTCTATAATATAATACAAAAGAGATATGCAAAAAATCTATTTAATGCTATCCAAAATGAAAAAATATCAAGTATAATGAATTCTATGCCAGTATTTGTTAAAACATCAAATAAATTGACCGATATAATTAAGATAATGGCTGTTAATAGCCTAGGCTTGTTACCAGTTGTTGATGAGCAAAGCAAGGTTTTTGGAGTAATAACTGAGCATGATATTGTTAAGCACATAACATACAAAAACACAGGAAAGAAAGTTTCATCTATTATGACATCAAATATAGTTGCAGCCTATGATAACGATACATTAAAAAGAGCGGCCCAGTTAATGTCTTTATATGGTTTTAGAAGGATTCCAGTAATTTCTATATCTCTACCTGAAATTATTGGAATAGTATCAGCAAAGGATTTCATTAATTATTTTGGCTCTCACGAAGCTTTCAAAAACCTTAGTTCATATGATATAGAAGAAATACTCTCCACACCTTTAACTCAAATAATGAAAAAGGAAATAAATACGATCAATGAAAATGCTGATATAGGAGATGCTGCAGCTGAAATGATAAACAATAACACAAATAGCTTAATAGTCACTAATGATAACAATGAGGCTGTTGGAATTATTACAGAGAGGGACGTACTTATGTCATTAGCTTTAAGGTGATATCAAATGGCACCCAGAATATCATCATATATGAGAACTCCAGTATACGCTGTTTCTCCAAACGATTCCTTAGCATATGCAAGAAACTTAATGTTAAAAAAAGAAATAAGCAGACTAGTAATAGTAAACGAAAAAGAGGTTCCAATAGGTATATTAACAACGACTGATATAATTGGAGCGCTTTTTGGAAAAAATTATCATAAACCTCTTGATTCTATATTAGTAGGAGAAGTCATGACAAAAGATCCTATAATAATAGAAGAATCAAAAAGTATAAAGTCTGCATCTCAGCTAATGTTAAAACATAGAATAGGAGGACTACCAGTTGTTGATTCTGATAAAAAGCTCGTCGGAATTATAACTAAAACAGATATAGTCAAAGCATATTATGATAAGTTCAAAGGAAAATATAAGGTTAGCGATATAATGAGAAAGGATTTTTCAACTGCTTTACCAGGTCATAGCATATTTTATATAGCTAGGCTAATTGAAGCTGACCTTACTGGCAAGGTAATAGTAGTTGATGAAGCAAATAAACCTATTGGAGTTATAACGAAAAAAGATATTGCATATGCACAAATTCCTTTATCAGTTCTTATGTCTAGAGGTAAAGACAGGTATATTAAAAATAAAGTACCAGATTTATATAAAGAAAAAATAATTAGTTTGAGGATGTATTTGGTCCCAATAGCAGAAGATATAATGTCTCCTAATCCTTTGATAATAAAACCTGATGAAGATTCATCTAATGGAGCAAAAATTATGATCGATGAAAATATAGGTGCTCTGCCAGTAGTTGACAATAACATGTTAATAGGAATAATAACAAAATTGGAATTCATGAACATTATAGCCAGGGAATAAAATACTGATTTTTTTAACTAACCGAATAAATTATTTACATATTCATTTGAATCAAATCTCTTAATATCATTGTAACTTTGCCCATATCCTATAAAAAGTATTGGCTTGTTTGTCACATTAGAAACAGATATCGCTACACCTCCTTTAACATCTGCATCAATTTTGGTTATTATTATACCATCAATCCCTATATTCTCATTAAACATCTTAGCCTGCTCAACTGCATCATTACCGGTCAATGCGTCGACTACTAATATCTTCATATCAGGTTTAGTCACTTTAACAATCTTTTTTAATTCTCCCATCAGATCTACATCGCTGTGCATTCTTCCTGCTGTATCAACTAAAACAGTGCATAGATTTCTTGATTTCGCAAATAATATAGCGTTATATGCAACACTTGCGGGATCTGCTCCATACTGGCCTTTTACTATAGGTACATCGATTTTCTTGGCATGGACATCAATTTGTTCTTGTGCACCTGCTCTAAATGTATCCGCAGCTGCAATAACTACAGAAATGCCGTTCTTTTTTAACATGTTTGCAAATTTTGCTATTGTTGTTGTTTTTCCTACTCCATTTATTCCAAGAAAAACTATAACATAAGGCTCGCTTTTAGAGCATTTGCTTTTTATTTTATCTATTAAGTCAATATTATCATTACCAAACGATTTTATTATTGATTTCTTTATAGAATCCTTAACAACTTCTTCTATTTCTTCTCCTCTTTTTATTTTAAATCCTATTAATTGTTTTTTTACATCATCGATAATATTATTGGCTATATCGTATGCTACATCATTTTCTATCATATCTAATTTTAAGTCATCAAGTATTTCTTCAATATCATCTTCCTTTATTTCTTTATATTCAATCTTTTCCTTAAAAGTATTAGCTACTTTTTGAAAGGCCTTTTTTAGGCCTTCAAACAAAACATTACACCTTTTGTTGCTGCACCTGCTCTGCTATTTGTTGTAAAATCGCTTCATATTGATCTTCGAGCTTTTCTAGTTGAGAAAGCCTCTGACTAACATCATTTATAGCCTGGTTTAGCTCCCCTTCTCTTTCAGTCAAAATTTTCATAGCTTCACTAGTATCTAGCTTTGCAAATATATTTGCACCTAAATATATAATAAAATGGTTTTTATCGCTTGGCTTTGCTAAAGTCATTGCAACGTAACCTGGATCTAAAGGAAAAACCACATCTCCTTCTGGGCCATTGCTTATAGAGTCTATACTAGATTTTGCCTTCGTAACTCCATCTTTTTGAAGTAATAGTTGAGATATCAGTGTTCTTAATTGCGATATTTCTGATCTTATAGCTTCAAGTTGTGCAATCAACGCATTTGGATCTATTGTTTGAGATCTTGACATTAGTGCTTCACCACTCCATTAATTTCCAACAACTTTAATAGCGACGGGTCAGACACATATTCTAATGGAATTTCTTCAACAGATTCTATTTTTATATGCTCCCTTTTCATTTTATGCCTGCTACCTAATTCTGAATATACTCTTTCTATAGCATGCTCTTTTTTCATACCTCTTACATATATTTCAAACTTACTCCATGTTGGGAATTTATCGTGAGCAACCATCATTTTTCCTTTTACTAAATATACCTTTATTTCGCTTGCCATTCTGAATCCTCCTTCTATTTTTAACTCCCATTAGCTAAGTAATATTATGTAACATTTTAAATGTTTTTAAATACATAAGGTCATTTTAAAAAAGCTCCATTTTAACTTATAAATTCTAGGAAATGGTAAAGATATGGTGCTAAAGTTGCCAAAAAAGAGAGAAAGCAGGGGTAGAAGAAAAGGGGATAAAGGCAAATCAAGATTAATTCAGTGCGACAATTGCGGTAGACTAGTCCCAGAAGACAAAGCAATATGCGTAACTAGAGATTACATGCCAGTAGATCCACAACTAGCTGAAGAGCTAACAAAAAAAGGAGCAATAATACCAAAATATCCAGTTACAAAGTGCTATTGCATAAGCTGTGCAATACACTTCGGATTAGTAAAAATAAGAGCAGAAGATTCAAGAAAACCAAGAACAAACCTTTTGTAGGTAGTTCTTGGGGATATTAATGAAAAAAGAAGTTTTGATTTCTGCGCCCAGTCATGTTCATATTGGAAATATAGATCTTAACGGTAATTTAGGAAGAAAGTATGGAACGCTAGGATTCGCATTAGAAAATCCAAGATTTGTATTAAAATTAAGTTTATCAGAAACTGATTATGCAAAAAATGAAGATATTATTAATTATATAACAATTTATAAGCAATATTTGAATTGTAATAAATCTTTTGAGGCCGAAATAATTGAAGATATACCAAAAAACGTAGGTCTTGGAAGAACTACATCATTAATATTGTCTATAGGATTTGGCATTACCTACTTATGCAATAAAAAAGCAAGCATAGATGAACTAGCAAAACTAACAAATAGAGGCAATCAAAACTCAGGATTAGGTGTAAATGCTTTCAAATATGGCGGATTTATTATAGACGGAGGAGTTAAAGATAATAATGTGGCCCCACTAATATTTAGAGGCATCGTTCCTGACGACCTTAGAATTATTGTTGCATTACCTGAAAAACCTATTAAAAAAATATTGGAATTGAAAGAACATGAAGAAGAGATTTTATCAAACTTACCCGTAATGGAAGAATCGTTTTCCTCCTATTTATCAAGATTAGTCTTAATGAAAATAATGCCGAGTTTTGAAGAAGAAGATTTTAAATCTTTTGGTGAAGGGCTTACAGAGTTTAATTCTTCATTGGGGAGATATTGGAAAAAATATCAAGACAGTATATACTGTTGCAAAGAGGTGGAAGAGATAATAAATGAGCTAAAAAGCTTAGGCGCGTATTGTGCATGCCAATCAAGCTGGGGTCCAACAACTTATGGGCTATTTGATTATAAAAAATCAGACAAAGCATTAGAAGTAATAAATGAGCTAGTTAAAAAACTTGGTGGAGGAAAAGTTTGGGTTACAAAAGTAGATAATACTGGTGCTTTTTTAAAAGCATAAATTTATTATAAACATAAATAGGAAAAAAGATTTATGAATCCTTGTTAAACAAAATTAAGAGAGTAGATAAAGATGCTAGAGAAAAAAAGGAAGCTGGAAGATGCAATTAAATCAATTGAATTATATTTAAAAAATTTAGACTCTATCAGAGAAGAATTAGTAAAAATGTCTAGAGATGTTATTAGGCTTAGTGGATGGAGCATAACTGAAGCTCATAAAGGTAATATAAATAATGCTTTAAACTATTTAGATGAATGCGAAAGAAAAAGTAATGAATTGATGAAATTAGCTATAAGTGTACCAGAGCTTACCTATTCTGGTTTACTATATAACGCTATAAGCGAATATGTTGAGGCAAAAATCTTCTTAAACATAATAACCAACAAAGAAATACCTATATATAAAGAAATTAATGTACCTCCAATACCTTATCTTCAAGGATTGGGAGATGTTGTTGGAGAACTAAGAAGATATGCATTAGAATCTGTAAGAAAAGGAGATTTTAATTCAGCATGGGAATCTTTAGAAATAATGGAATCAATATATTTAGAGCTTAGGGGCTTAGATTATCCTGATGCTATTTTACCTGGTGTAAGGCATAAAGCTGATGTAGCAAGAAACCTAGTTGATGAAACTAAGGCTTTGTTAGTTGATCTGCAATCAAGAGAAAACCTAAAAAATGTTTTAAGCAATCTCATGGAGAGGAAAAAAGATGAGCGACGTTGATCCAATAGATCAAGCATTTAGAAATATAATGGAGAAAGTCTATTGGATAGAAGATTTAAATGAAGCAGAAGTCGAGCTAGTAAAATGGTTAAATAAAATGGATGATGATTTAAAGCAGTTACTTATAGAAAGGAGGAAAAAATATTGCGGGAACCCGATGTCAGTTTTTGAAATAATTGGACTTCAAAATTACTTAGAACAAAATGAAGAAAATAAAAAAGATATAGAATACAGAATTGCTATGGCTAAAGAATTAATAGATATGGGATTGCTTCTTCAATGTTTGCCTATATGGAATAGCATTGAAATTAAGGTTAAAGCGAAAGTGCTTGCGCCATTATATAAAGCATCTTACGCTTATGAACTTGCATTGAAAAATGGTATTGAAGATATAGATGAAACTCATCTAAATAAATCTATAGAAATGGCAGAGACGGCATTAGAGAAAGCTGATGATTTAGGACTATTAAGCGAATTGAGAAGCTTTGTGGAAAATTCTTTGGGAAAATTTGTATCAAGTTCATTTAATTAGGTATTAAAATAAAGAACTTTAAAAAATATTTCCCATATAAATAATAAAAATTTAATGATCCATTTTAAATCTAATATCATTTTCTTCATAACTAAATATATCCTTTAAAAAATAATAAGTTGGCAATGATAATAGGAACATTAAAATAGAATTCATAAAAATAACGTTTGTTAACGGAAAAAATTTTGCTAAAAAACCATAAATTAGTGCCATTATTGGAGAAGAACTTGCTAAAAAAATAGTTGCAAGTGAGTTAACCCTGCCTAAAATCTCATTTGAAATTATTTTTATTAATTTTGATGTTAATGGTATGTTAGTAAATGCGCTAAATAAACCAAGTATAGTAACAATTCCTATATCTATATAGGTACCTTGCTTAACGATATTATAAGAAAGCATAAACCGAAAAAAGCTATGGAAAGAGATATAAAATAAACATTTTCAAGATACCGACTTATCTTAATTCCTATTAAACCTCCAAGAAATGAACCCAAAGAAAATCCAAGTAGAAATAAAGTATAATAAACAGAATTTGTATGCAATACCATATGAAATAAGCCAGCAGCATAAACATCCAAAGATATAAATAGGCCATTTATAATCATACCTATTAATAAGAAACCTAATATGATTCTTATAACTTTTATAATAATTTTATAGCCATATTTATTCGTTTTGTTCATTGTAACTATTTTCTTAGGAATGCTTAGAATTATGGATACAAAGGACAAAAAGGCAATTAAAGTAACAAAATATTGCAATAAAAAACTTATAGAAATACCTCCTAAGGCTATACCTAGAATTTCTGAAAAACCTCTACCAGCTTCAACAAGTGAGATAGCCTTGCTCATATTATTATAACTTACTAACTCTTTAATTAATGTTGAAAATATGTCAGATGAAATATTTGAAAGTAAAGAGGATAAGCAGGCAACAATATAAATCCAAAATAAATAATGAAAAATAAATAATGAAAAATAAACTAAACTCATAAAAACAGAGCTATAAAACATAACTTTTTCTCTTGAGAATCTATCAAGAATATACCCCTCAGGTAAGAGAATTATTAGATACCCTAATAAAGATGTAGTTGGTATCAAGCTTACCAAGAATATTGAGTTATATTTTACCATTAATATCCACATATAATATATATAGAACATTATTGAGGTTAATCTTAAAAGATTCCTGCTCATAAAGTATCTTAAAAAAGTTAATCCAATAATATCAGTTGGACGCATAAGTAACTCCACCTCGTATAAATGTTTCTTATACGTAATTTTATATATTTATACGGCAACAAATACCAAGGGAGGAAATATGGATAAAACAAATTTAGCCGATTCCTTGCTAAAAGCATTTAAGAATCCGACAAAGCTTTCAATAATAGCATTATTATTTAAAAACAAAGAAATGACAGTAACTCAAATATCAAAAATACTTAAAACAACTAGATCTAACCTATATCAATCAATCAAAGATCTTTTAAAAGAAAAAATAATACTAATATCAAGAGTTCAAATAACAAAGAATTATATTGAAAAATACTATAAAATTAATGAGGAACTATTCAACAAAGTAAAAAGAATAAACTTGATAGAAAAAATTAAAGAGACTAATGAGAATGATTTTAGAGAGTTAATGATATCCTTTTTAGTTATGAACTCTTTCATATCAAATGTTTTCATACAAGAATTAAAAATCGCTTCTTCTGAAGAACTTAATTCATTTAAAGAAAAGTTTCTAAATGGATTAATTACTGTTTATTTTTCTACACTTAATGAAGAAGAAGCAAAAGATTTTAATAAAATCTTTTACACATTCATGGACAAGATCGAAAAAGAAGAAAATTTAAAAGATGAAACGAATTTATTATTAACTATTGTTTTACCATGGAAGCTAGCGTAAAAACTATAAAATTATGTTTTAACCATAAACATAAAAAATAAAGGGGAAGCCTCATGGTAAGAGCAATAGGTATTGATTCAGGTACAATGAGTATGGATATTTTGGGTTTTGATGATCTTGATAATAGAGTTTTCCTAGATGTAGCAATTCCAAGAGATGTTATAACAAATAATCCAGAAAAACCTATAGAAATAATTAAGTCGATTGGCAATGTAGATTCCATAGCTGTTTCTAGCGGATATGGCATACCGTTCAAAAAAGCCCAAGAAGCCTCAGAAAAAGAAATAGAATTAGCAACATTTATAAATAATGATGATCTTCAGAGAAAATTAAAGATCGTAGGACTCAGAAATTTGATGAAAATCTTTAAATTATCCGATTTACCTGCATATTTTATTCCTGGAGTAATTCACCTTAAAAGTGTACCTGAATTTAGAAAAATAAATAAAATTGATTTAGGGACATCAGATAAGTTATTCAGCGTTGCTGAAGCCTTGAGAAATGAAAAGGATTATTATAAAAATGATCCGAAAGAATCTAACATAATTTTAATAGAAATAGGATATGCTTATACAGCGGCTATTTCAGTTTTAAATGGAAAAATTGTTGATGGGATTGGAGGTACAAGTGGATTTCCAGGATATAGAGGTATGGGCGCTATTGATGGAGAATTAGCATATGCCATGGCTAGCGCTGAACCATATTTCACAAAACTTAGGCTATTTCAAGGAGGAATATCTGATTATTTAGGGTATGATAATATAGAAAGACTAAATGATATCCAATTAAGAGATGAAAAAAGTAATAGAGCATTAAAGCTATTTGTTGAATCAATTTTGAAAGATCTAAGCATTATGATGGTTTCAAATAATAATCCAGAAAGAATATATATTAGCGGTAGGTTTACTAGATATGATTCAATATTTACATATATTAAAGAAAATATAGAAAATTACCTAAAAGGATTTTCAATAAAAGCAGAAGTAGTTAGACTCAATGGTTTAGGTAAAATAAGTAAAGAGGCAGCATCCGGGGCAGCTGTATTAGCAAATGGGATAGCTAATGGTATCTATAGAGATATATTTGAAACGTTGAATATCAAAGAATCTGAAGGGTCAATTTTTGATCATATATTGCCAAACGATTTAAGGAGCAAAATAATTGATTATTTTACAAAACAATAATTCCAAAAATTAATCTAATATTAATTTACTGAGCTTTGAATTTAGCTAGTTCTTTCTTCTTTGGCCTCAAATCAGTGCTTTTACATCTTCTACATTTCTTAGCTCCTAATGGATTTCGTGCCCCGCATTTTCTACATATCGATACCTCAAATACTCTTTTTTCAACTATCTTTATCAGCTCTGGATCTGTTATAGGCATCTTTATCTCCTCCTATCTTTGTTAGAGGGAAGGGATTTAAATAAATTATTATTCTATTCCATTTTATATATAAAGATTTATATGTTACTAACTAGAAAGTATTTTTAGGTGAAAAGAATGTCTGCAACTGCTGGTAAACTCTCTTTAGGTGAAGAAGTTTATCTTAGAGGTCTAACTGGAAGGCTTGTTGGAATATACCTCTTTAAAGGCTTCAATAAAATTGCAATACTTACATATCCTGATAGGATTTGTGAATCTATATCTTCTGCTGCAAGCGTTTCTTATTTAGATAGCTATGGCTATGCGGAGAACAAAATAAAAATATTTGATTATGATAAAAATGTAAAAGAAGTTATTAAAAAAATAGTTGAATGGAACCCAGATGCAATTTATTTAGCTTTTGGCGGAGAACAAAAAATGGCTGATGTAAATAATATCACTATAGATGTTATAAAAGCATTAAAAGAAGAAGGATATAAAGGAAACATATTAATTCATGTAAGAACCTGGCTTGCTACAAAACAGCTATCAACAATTTTATCTAACAATGAACTAAGAGATTATTTAAAATCTGTATCCGGAATTAGGGTATTTACTGCAGATGCGAATTCAAGAAAGTTTGCATTCCATTTAATAACAATATCTGAAGATGGAAAGGCTAGTATTAACAAATATGCTGAGACTGATATAACGCAAGAACATGCTGATCTGCTTAAACAATCTATACCCCCTTCATAATTATTTCATAGTATTTTTCTTTTTTCTCTATATATAGATAGTTATTAAAAAATATTTAAAAATTTAGATAATAGATATATAGCCGGGAGATGAATAACCTATTGGCTAAAGGAATTACAACAATAAATCTAACCAGAGAATTTAAGAACAAAGGGCTAACAATTAAGGCATTAGATAATATTAATATAGAAATACCAAAGGGAGTTGTTGCATCATTAGTTGGGCCAAATGGTGCAGGAAAGACTACATTGATAAAGATCTTATCAACATTAATGCTACCAACAAGAGGAACAGCATATATAAATGGTTATGATATAATTAAGGACGTAAAAAATGTTAGAGCATCCATAGGCATAGCAACTGGAGGCGAAAGGACTTTTTATTTTAGATTAACAGGATATGAAAATTTAGTATTTTTTGCGTCACTTTATGGTTTATCATTAAGAGAAGCTAAATCGAGAAGCAAAGAATTACTAGATTTAGTTGGCCTTTCAAATTTTGCCAATTATCCATACATGAAATATAGCCTAGGAATGCAAAGGAGACTTTCACTAGCAAGAGCACTAATAAATGACCCGCCAATTTTATTATTAGACGAACCAACGCTAGGCGTAGATCCTATATCAGCTAGAGAGTTTAGAAGACTTATCAAAACAATTTCATCTAAAAAGACAATTCTATTAACAAGCCATTACATGGGAGAAGTAGAGGAATTATCTGATATAATTTTCCTTATAAAAGATGGGAAGATCATCTTAAATGGCACATCGCAAGAACTCAAGTATAAATTAGGTAAAATAGTTGAAGCAATTGTACCAGTCGATCAAGTTTCAGAAAATATATCAAGATTTGTTGTAGGAATTAGAGCAAATAGAGCATATTTAAGAGTTCCAAAAACTTTAATTAATTTAATTGATGGCAATTCAGAAATTATTGGAGAATCAGAGCCTAATTTAGAAGATGTTTACGCAGCAATTATCGGTAGTTCGCCAATAGATAAAGGAAATAGGGTTAAGCCTATGAGGATGGGAAGATGGCAAGCCTAAGTTCTTTTATTTCTAGAATTTACTCTTTCGTGTATTTAAGAGGATTTAAAATTTGGATTAGCTATAAGACTCAAGTCGTGTTAAATGTATTGAGCTGGGTTCTCCCAGTTTTTACATACTATTTTGTCGGTACCTCATTAGGTCAAAGGTTTATATCATCAATTAACACGCCAAATTATACTGCATTTGTAGTAATAGGGCTTGCCTTCCAAGGATATGTATCTTCTGTTATAACAACTATAAGCGGTAGGATGAGAAACGAGCAACTTTTTGGAACTATAGAATATTACATGCTATCTCCAACAGGTGTTTTTGGTATGCTATTTTATTCGGCTGCATGGGGATTTGTTTTAAATACTATAAATGCAATTGTAATAATTTTAGTAGGTATGGGACTAGGCGTTTCTTTCATTAATGCAAACATATTGGGAGCCTTTATTATAATTATTGAACTTTTAATTTCCACATTAAGCCTCTCAATGATGGCAGGAGGTATAGTCATGATAACAAAACAAGGCAATCCAATTTCGTTCTTCTTTTCTACTATTACTACATTATTGTCTGGTACCGTGTTTCCTGTTAGCGTTTTGCCAAAATATATTAAATTGCTAAGCTATGCAATACCGCTAACTCCGGCCCTTAATGGTTTAAGATTAGCACTTCTAGATGGGGCCTCATTATCACAATTGTCATATTACTTCATTGTTCTTCTAATATTTGATATATTATTGTTACCACTGGGAGCTTATATATACAAGATAGGTTTTGATATAGCTAGAAAAGATGGAACTTTAAGCGAGTATTAGCTATAAAAACATTGTGAATAACAAGGCTATTACTAATACTAAAGATAAAATTAATGTCATGAATCTTGTGTTTTTATCTTTAGATAAAAATGCTAAAAAACTCTTTTCTATAATTCCTGCAATTAATGATAGTTGTATTAAAAATGCAGCATACCTTGCACTAATCTCTCCATGTAAATAAAGCAATGAAACTGAAAAAACTACGCTAGCTACATTTGCAAATGCTGATGCAAACATAGCTATAGGCAATAGATAAGATGCTACTATAGCAACAAACTTTGAAATCATCATTATAGCAAAAAACATTAATGCAAATTCTATTACTTTTCCTATAGGTAAAGGAGTTTCGGGAGGGCTTATATTGCTTATCTCCAAATACTTATATCCTACTAAACCTATTATTAATAAAACTATGACTAAGACTAAGACTGAAGGGGCAAGATAATAAATTATTCTATTTGAATAAGTTGAAAAATATGAGAAAGCCAATGCTTGCACTAAAACTAATGGTATATTAGACAATATTATATTATATGCTATTGCTTTTCCAACGTTTTTTTCCTTATTACCCAATTCTATCAGACTTATAGTTACAGTAGTGCTAGATACTAGCCCTCCTATAATAGAAAAAGCAATTAAGCCTTTTTTGTATATCTTTAAAACTAAATATTGAACAACAAATATAATTCCAATTACTACTACAATTAGCCAGAATTGGAAAGGATTAAATAATCCATATGGACCTATTCCTTTATTTGGCAGCAAAGGTAAAATAACTAATGATATGACCATTAGGTTCAATATAGCTAATAGTTCTTCTTTCTTAATTTTAGATATGGCATCTAATAGTTGGGTCTTATAAATTCCTAAAGTTGCAACAAGTACAGATATTATAACTCCCAATATGTAAAACCCCATTCCTTCTAACATGCCTGAAAAGAATACTAAAAAAATGCTTACAAACGTTGTACCTCCAGGTGACCCAGTTGCTTTTACCTTTTCAATATATATTGCTGTTGATATTGATGTTATTGTAATAATGGAACTAATCAATACAACATCTTTTGGAAACAATAAATTAAAAACCGAAAAAACATAACCAAGTAAAGAAATAAATATTGCTGTTCTTAAACCAAGAAACAATCTAGCTCCAGATATTTTTCTATATTCATTAATAAATCCTATTATTCCTCCTACAGCTATTGCCATCAGCAAATTTGTTAAGTTTAAACTAACCATAGTTTCATCCTTTCTTCATATTAAAAGTTAAAGATTACTTTAAAAATCTTTTTAACTATTGCTATTTTTTTAATATTTTATTCCCATAAAAAACATATCTTAATAAATCCAAAGTGCATAGAGAAAAGTGAGGGCCCGTAGCTCAGCCTGGTGGAGCGCTCGGCTGATAACCGAGAAGTCGGGGGTTCGAATCCCCCCGGGCCCATTAACTAAATTTTAAAAATAGCCTTAATTATAAATAATTTTTAATCTTTAACCATGATATAAATAAATGTGACATAATAAATGTGCGCCAACTATGCTGATCTTCCCTTGCATAACGGACATGTGCCTAAATATATGCTAAAAATAATGAGAGATCTTACAGATATAATAACAAAGTTTATAATAGATGAAAGAGGTCCAGATAATTTTATTAAAGCCTTATCAGATCCTTTATGGTTTCAGGCTTTCAATAATGTAATAGGTATGGATTGGGATAGCAGTGGAAGTACTACAGTTTTATTATCTTTGCTAAAGAATATCTCGCAAATAAATGATTTGGGATTTTTAATTTTAGGAGGCAAAGGAAAGCATATGCTTAACGTTAGGGAAGAAGCCGATTATTTTTCAAAAAAATTTGATTTAGACTCTAATAAAATAATAAAATTTAGTAAAGTTGCTGCTAGGGCAGATTCATCATTCTTATTAGACGGATATGAAATTTATATTCATTCAGTAATAATATCAACTGACAACAAAAATATATTGGTCATTCAGCAAGGTATGAATAAAGAAAATCTGATGGCTAGAAGATATCATGTAGATAAGTTCTCCTTAGAAGCACCTAATAGTGGAATTACAGGAATTAAAACCGAAAATATAATTGACGTAACATCAGAAAAAAGCAGAAATGCCAGGAAGTTATTTATTGATTTATTATCAGAAGGAGGAGAAAAATTTAGAAGCAATTTAATACAAGCAAATAATCTCTTAGGCAAAAAATCTTTAGATTATTTTATAGAACAACAACAAATGAAAAGAATCGAAATAAACAAATATTATTATCCAATTATCCCCTCGAAAAAATTACTGGAAGCAGTTAATGAAATTGCAAAAAATCCCCCAATTAATGATATCGAGTTAGCATTAACACCTAAAATTGGACCACAATTGGTTAGAGCATTGTCTTTAATATCTGATGTAATATATTCTGTCCCAGTATCTCATAAAGATCCTGTTAACTTAACTTTGGATCCATTCAGTTACTCATTCGCAATTGGCGGTAAAGATGGCATTCCATATCCATTTGATGCAAAAACAGCCAAAGAAGCGATAGAATTTTTAAGAAATGCATTAGAAGAAGCAAAAATAAATAATAATGTAAGAAAAATGGCAATGCAAAGGTTGAGCAGCTTTATAAAAAGAGTTAGATTTGAATAACTTTGTTATTAATTATTTCTACTGGCAAATAAATTTTTTATTATCAATAATTATAATTATAAAGGGGTAAAAATTGCAAATAAATATAATTCATATCAGCGATATACATTGCAACAACGAAATGCTAAACAAAATAATAAAACTAAATTATGATATACTTATTTCTTCAGGAGATTTTGAATGCTTAGAAAGTGCTGAATTATTTTCAAGCGCTAACAACACCTTCGCAGTATCAGGGAACATGGATGACGTTTCTATAATGAAACTTCTATCAAAAAATGGTATATTATTAGATGGAAAAATTAAAAGAATTAATAATATAACTATTGCAGGCATAGGAAGTATAGACCCAAGGACTAATATTACATCTTTAAGAAATGAGCTGGTAAAATCAAATTATAAAATTGATATTCTTATTTCTCATAATCCACCTTATGGAATATTAGATATGACGTATTTTAAAATAAGGGCAGGATTAAAAGAATTAAAAGAATTATCTGAATTTATAAAACCTAAGCTACACCTTTTCGGCCATATACATGAAAGTCAGGGCATTAAAGAAATAAACAAAACAACTTATATAAATCCTGGACCTTTGTATTTAGGAAGTTATGCTGAAATAATTTTAAATCAAAATGTTATTGCAAAAATTAAAAATATAGCTAATCTTTAAGAAAATTAACTACTTCTGGCATAACCTTATTAAACTCATCAATATTTTTGGTTACCTTATTGTATTTTAATCTTAAAAGCTTCTTTATCTCTCCATATAAATACCTATAATCAAGCAAAAAGTATACTCCTTTATCATCTGGAAATCTTATTGCCCTTCCTAAAGCCTGTTTTATTCTAACGTATGCAGCAACCTTATATAAGTAATATTTAGTTTTACTTAGTCCAAGCCTTTTAGATAGAATTTCTTCATGTGCTGTTAAATAGGCATCTCTTTGAGGATATGGAATTCCTATTATAGTTATTACCTTTATTTTACTTCTTCCGTTATCAGTAATTTCTATTCCTTCAGTTATCTTGCCTCCGGCAACTGCATTAATTATGAGTCCATCATTTTTCGAAGCCTGATTTATTACTTCTTCTAATGATGTATTTTTACCTTCATTTATATAATTAAATTGATTGCTTAACCCCTTACTTATTTTATCCATCAATTCATAGCTCGGATAAACAAATAGTTTTATACCCTCTAGTTTACCGATCTGGTTTAAGTAATATGAAATCCTCTTATACATGCTTTCTCCTCTAGTTTTATACAGAGTAGAGACATCTCCTGATACTATAGTTAAGCTTTTCCCTATTCTACCTTTAATGCCCAGCATTATTTCAGCATCAAAGAATACTCTTTCTTTATTAATGTTTAACATTTCACCAACAAAATCCCCCGGAGGTATAGTACCACTTATCAAAATTGCAGATTTTACTTTCTGCAATGGCTTATTAACTACTTCAGAAGGGTCAAGAGGAGTTGATATTAATCTATAAATACTATCTTCTGTTGATACAAATAAATAAGAATAATCATTTTTAAGGCTTAATAGCCATGAGAGCAAATGAGTTAAATAAACCTTTATACTATAATTTAAATTATAAAATTTTTGAAATTTTTTATCTCTTATTTCTTCCGCTACATCTGAAATTATGTCTACATAATTCAAAGACTCATTAAACTTTTCTTTTTCAACTCTTCTTACTGCATTGTCTAATTTTGGTTTCAAGTCCTTAGCTGTATTATATAGATTAGATATTATCTTTTCTATTTCTGTATTTGAATATCCGTATTCCTTAATTTCACTTAGCGATTGCTCTATATCTCTTAAAGTTATGCTTGTTTCCAATATGCTATGGGCATTCATAAGACTATGAGCTTCATCAACGACAACAACAGATTTTTCTAAATCTAAAAAATCTAAAACTCTTTCAAATATTTCGTCTTTAAAGTAGTATGGATATGTTGCTATTATAAATCTAGTATCTTTTGATAACTCAGCTAATGAAAAAAATGGGCACGATTTTATTTTATTTGCTATAGCATTTGCTTGCTCAATACTACTAAATGTTTCCATTTTTTCAATTACTTCCCAAATCTCCTTGTTATCTATTTCAATGCTTTTTGTATAATAATTACATAAGCCTTTTATTCTTGCAAGCCTGCAATTTTCCCAAAAATCTTCTGAAGAAATAGCATTGTCGTTTTGATTTTTAAATAAGGGACAAGTTCTTTTTGCACTAAATAAAAATGAATAATCTAAATTAAACCTTTTCAACTCTCTTATTATAGGGTCTATTTCATTTACAGTTCTTACTAACCATAACACCTTTTCTGCTTTACTTTCAATGATTCCTTTTATAACTGCTGCTGTTTTACCAAAACCTGTAGGCGCATTTATTATAGCTATGCTATTCTTCTCTACAGCGTCTTTTACTAAATCCGAAATTTCTTTTTGACCTGGTCTCAGTTCATCATAAGGAAAGCCCTTATTCTCCCATGTAGACAATTTTTATCATCCTCTTTCTAGGCCCATCAAGCTCTATAAATAATATCCTCTGCCATGTACCCAAAACAATTCTATTTGAATCTATAAATAATACTCTAGAGTTTCCTATGAAACTAGAAGCAAGATGAGCGTGAGCGTTGTTGTCTATTTCGTTATGATGCCAATTTCCTCCCGGCTTGAATATATCGATTATTATTTTCTTTAAATCATTAACTAAATTTGGTTCATATTCATTTACGGTTATAGCAGATGTCGTGTGTTCAACGTATAGCAATAAAATTCCTTTACTATAACTACTTTCCTTAACAATATTTTCTATTCTATTAGTTATATCTATGATTTCTATTCTATCATTTGTCTTTATTTCTGCTTCTTTCACTTCAATTTTCAAAATCTTCTCCCTACTATTAATTATAGGGAAATCTATTATTTTTAGCTTCATAAATTCCTATCTATAGTTTGTCCAGAATTAATTTTTATATCAAAAATAAACTATATTAAAACTAAATTTAAATATAATCTTTTTCATTATTATATAAATTAGTTAATGAATCTAATAGTTAAATTTATATATTAAAATAATGAAAAATCTATTGGTGAAATTCTTAATGGTTGAGAATAGGTCGAAGCTGATAGAGGAAATACCTTGGACTAAAACTCATACAATAACATTTGCGGCGTTTGCTGTAGGTTTATTGCTTGAGGGATACATTTTTTCACTTGCATTTATTGCCTCTTATTGGTATCAGGTTCCTCTCTATTTAGAAAAATTACTGTTTTCATGACCATATTTATGGCTTGTTATAGGAATTTCTATCGGGGGATATATATCAGATAAAGTGGGTAGAAAAAAGACGTTTATTTATTCTATGGCCATGTATGCAATTGGAGGTATATTATTAACTTTAAGCATTAACTATGCTTTAGTCTTAATATCTCTTGCATTATTATTAGCAGCTGCTGGATCTGAAATGAACAACATTATGACTATGGCCCACGAAATTTTCCCAAGAAAGCATAGAAGCAAAGCCATGATGATGCTAATGGACTTTGTAGCATTAGCAAGTGTAATTACAGCTGCTGTAAGTTTCATAAGCATATCTACAACAATATTTTTTGGAAGACTTATGGCAGGTACAGCTGTTTTATTGGCTCTCATCGTGTTAATTTTTCTTAGAATGAAGATGCCAGAATCGGTCAGATGGCTAGAAAAAGTTGGTAAAAAAGATGATGCTATTAAAGAAAGTCAAAAAATTTTGGTCAATGCTTCCGTAACAAATATTGATCCTATAGATCCTAAAATTGAAGATAACAATAAATCAGATAAAAAACTTCCATTATGGTTTAAAGAAGTTATAGTAACATTAATTGCTTTTTCGAACGCAGTAGGCTATGGATTTATGGCTTATACTTTAGCACCTTTATTCTTCCCTTCTCTTTTCCCTTATATAGTCTTAATAGCTGGAGTTGCAGGCTTTGCCGCAGGTTTTCTTGGTTTAACTGGAGACAAATACAGTAGAAAAATGTTTTTAACTATATCAAGCGTCGCAGTAGCTTTACTTATGTTAATAATAGCATTAACATTAAACATTTGGAGTAAAGATTTAATAATTTTCTGGTTTTTATTGATTGCTTTTTATGCGTTCGTTCAAATAGACTATATGACTGAAGACACATTAAAAGGAGAACTTTGGCCCACAGAGCATAGAGGGAAACTAACAGCATTAGCAAGAGCAGTATCTATCGGTGCATATATTCCCCTAATTTATTTAATTCCAAATCCAAGTTCTCCAAATGCTCTTTCAGAATTTCTTATGATAGCAGTAATAATATGGGGTATTGGAGCTGTTGCTGCAATTATATGGCATATTTTTGGTATAGAAACTGGCAAGGGAGTTAGCATATCTATAGCATCTGGCGAAATTTAATAATTTAATAACCCTAAATTATAAAAAAATTCTTTTTGCAGTATTTCAGTTTATAGGCATAGAATTACATAATAATAAAAGGGGATAAATATGAGCAAACAAGTTCAAAAAGATCTTCCTTTTAGTAAGGTGGCAGAAACTTTTGATAACATGGAAAAAATAACATCAAGAATAGCATTAACTCAACTACTTGTTAATTTAATAAAGGATTCTCCACCTGAAGTTATTGGAAAGGTAGTATATTTAATCCAAGGTAGGCTTGGTCCTGATTGGAAAGATATACCAGAACTTGGCATAGGAGAAAAACTCATAGTCCAGGCATTATCTTTAGCTTTTGGAAAATCTGAACAAGAAATTAACAAATTATATAATACTGTAGGTGATTTAGGAAAACTAGCAGAAAATTTTTCTCAAGGAAAGCAAAAGAAAGGCAGTCTTATAGCATACATTGGAGGCGAACAAAACTACTTAACGGTTAGCAGGGTTTTTGATACATTTTTAAAAATTGCGTATTCTCAAGGAGAAGGCAGTAGGGATTTAAAGCTTAGGCTTATAGCTGGATTATTAAAGGATGCCCAACCAATTGAGGCAAGATATATTGTGAGATTCTTAGAAGGCAGATTAAGATTAGGAGTAGGTGATGCAACAATCTTAGATGCTCTTGCCATTTCTTATGGGGGTAGCAATTCATATAGAGATATAGTGGAAAGAGCCTATAATCTAAGAGCTGATCTAGGCGAAATAGCAACAATAATTGCCAAACAAGGGATTGATTCAATTAAAGAGCTAAAGCCTGAAATAGGAACACCTATAAGACCTATGCTAGCTGAGAGATTAAGCGACCCAGAAGAAATATTGCAAAAGGTTAATGGAAAAGCCTTTGTTGAATATAAGTATGATGGAGAAAGAGGCCAATTTCATAAGGATGGAGATAAGATAAAAATTTTTTCTAGGAGACTTGAGGATATAACTGACATGTATCCTGATGTTGTAGAAGCTATTAAAAAAAGCGTAAAGGCTAATAAAGCCATATTAGAAGGTGAAATTGTTGCTTATGATCCCGATACTGGAGAGTTAAGAACATTCCAGGAATTAATGCACAGAAGAAGAAAATATGATATACAGAAAATGGTTGAAGAGATACCTGTTAAGACGTTTTTATTCGATGCTTTGCTTAACGAAGATGAAGACCTAACCAAAAGAGTTTTACCATATAGAAGAAAAGCTTTAGAAAGTGTTGTTGAAGAAAATGAAAAAGTCAACATAGCAAAATATATTGAGGCTAGCGACTCAAAAACCTTATGGAACTTCTTTTTGACTGCCATATCAGAAGGTGCTGAAGGCGTTATGGTAAAGGCAGTTCATGATGAAAGCATCTATAGAGCTGGAGTTAGGGGTTGGCTTTGGATAAAACTAAAGAGAGATTACAAGAGTGAAATGACGGATACCGTTGATCTGGTTGCTGTAGGAGGATTTTACGGTAGAGGAAGAAGAGGAGGAAAGATTGGCACACTACTTTTCGCAGCCTATGATCCAGATAAAGATGTATTTAGAACAGTTTGTAAAGTAGGGAGCGGATATACTGATGATGATTTAAACAAGATGTATGATTTGTTTAAGCCTTATATAATTGATCATAAGCATCCAAGGGTTGATTCTAGTATAGAACCAGATCTTTGGTTTGAACCAGTAAAAGTTGCGGAAATAATTGGAGCAGAACTTACATTATCTCCATTGCACACATGCTGCTATAATAAATTAAAAGAAGGCGCTGGATTATCTATTAGATTCCCAAGATTTTTAAATTGGAGAGAAGATAAAGGTCCTGAGGATGCTACAACAGAACAGGAATTAATAGAAATGTACAATAGGCAGTTGAAGAAAATTGAAGAAAAGCAAGTTAAAGAAGGGATCCAAGAAAGCTAAACTTGAGGAACTCGTACATGAAAGAATAGAAATTTTGTACAATATATCAAGCCAGGAAACTATCAAAGGAAATATTAATTATGCTAGAGAATTAAATGAATTAATTTTTAGAATATCTTTAAAAAACAAAGTCAAAATACCTTTAAATATCAAGAGAAGTATTTGTAAAAATTGCCATGTAACATTAGTGCCTGGCATTACATCAAGCGTAAGGATTAAATCCCAAGGAAAAATGCACTACTTAACCATTAGATGCGTTAAATGTGGTTACATAAAAAGGATACCA
Source organism: Caldisphaera sp. (assembly GCF_049974385.1). Lineage (NCBI taxonomy): Archaea > Thermoproteati > Thermoproteota > Thermoprotei > Acidilobales > Acidilobaceae > Caldisphaera > Caldisphaera sp. The sequence continues at coordinate 108,967 of NZ_JBMFIW010000001.1, forward strand.
TTTAAGAAAGTACATTAATAAAAACAATTCATTGCAAAACTTGAAAGCGAATTAGTATTGAGAGTTAAAAGGGGTTTTGATTGAACCGACCTCTCCTCGCCCTAAAGGGTGAGGGTTTCCCTTAGGAGGATAATAGGTTTGTGGTTTACCGCCTTCATTTTCATCGTCTCATAGCTAGTGGGTGCGTTTAACACCAACCCCGCTCCACTCGTTTAGCGGTATACCAATGGCTGGGCCTTCAGCCCATTCCCCTATCCTTCACTACTGAGAACCATCCACTCCTAGATTCTAGGGACTCGGAGATATGTAGAGCCCTTATCAAGCATCCCCCTATGGGAACACATTTTACTATACTTTAAAACGTTTTAGAATTTAAAATTTTTATTCCACCCCTGGAAGGGCGAGGCTTATTGTTTTTGTCAAAAGATCTGATTATAGGAAAGTAAACGTCCATATAGTTTTCATAAAAATTAAGAGAGCATGAATATAGTAGAAACACTAAAATAATCTTAAAGTTTCGAAAGCATAGGAACAAACAATAACCCTTTACTATTAAAGAAAAAAGGCTCAAGATCTCCAAGACTCTTATCTTTTAAGACAGCATATTAACAATAAAGACATTAAACTTAATAGAAACAAAATTTTATTATCAGAAGCCTATCCCGTGCAACTAGAGTAATTCCAGTCCGGATAATTACTACCTGAAGATACTCCTGAGACATATGAATTTGGCCATTGTGAAGACAGAAACAGACCTGTAACACCTGTAACGTTTGCCAGACTGGACGATTGCGGTACAATAACTAGGTACCAGTTGACGTTAGTCCATATAGACTCGTATGTGAAAAGAGGAGTGGTGCGTGCTCTTGGTATATAACAAGTCAATGCATAATTTGAGAAGTCAACATTAAATGTAACAGAGTAATTTTTTATTGAATAGCTAGTAGGTGAAAAGTTGGGAAGAATTATAGTTGGAGGAGTATTATCTAAGAATTCGTTGCTAAAGGCCTTACCGGAAACACTAGAGCCCTCAAAATTAAAAACCCAAGTAATGTTATCTATATAAACCATTGTTCCGCCTACATTAATTGTTTTCATTGGATTGGCTGAACCACCTATATGCTCAGAACCAATTGGTACTGTTATTCCTACACTTACTGTTGGAAGGCCTGATCCAAGGGCTATTGATATACTATAACCAGAGGTCTCTGATGTAGGTGCTGGGAACCAGCTTGTACCATATAGGTTGCCACCAGGTTCTATTATAAAAGCGTTATTGTTTCCTTTCTCATACATCTGATAGCCATAATAGTAGTCAATAGCACTAGTCTGCTGTTCTTCCCTTCCGCTATTATTATACATTGTAGGAGATTCTAAATAGCTTTCATACCCTATCACATTATTTATAACCATCGAAGAAACGCTCAAGCTCGTATATATACCATGAGGAACTTCGATACATGTGTCCCAATAAAATGTTCCATTACCATCGCTATATCCTGGGATTCCATATTGTGTAAAGGTAGAACCAAACTCTGGGGCCGCCCAAAAGAATGTATAGTTTTCTTTTGTTGCAGTTGCTGTGGGACTATTACCTGATGTAAAGTTCTCATATGCCGCATAACATGGATCCAAGGGATCATTGCCTGATATTCCAGCATTACCTTGTTGTCCTAGACCAAGTAAAAGATTTATATAGAACTCTGGGAATTGAGATAGATAAACCGGTCCTATTATAAACCCCCCAGGTCTTACCCACTTAGCAACAAAAAGTACTGCCTCTTGGGAGTTTAAAGGTACAAGAGGTATGCTAAAAAAATAAGGATTTGGGTCAGGAAAGTCAATCATAGCAACTTCATTAGAAGCCGTCGTCAACAGTTTCCGATAAACCGTGAAGTTTATATACTTTGTATGTGAATTCAATTATGGTGCTTAATGATGCTGAGGCCTAAGGAAGTATGCCAACGCTTAGGAATATCATACCGTGCGTTACAGAGCTATGTATGGTTCATTTGTTAAGGAGGTTAACCCACACCTAACTTCCAAGTCCTGCCCCAGATGTGGATGGGTTTCCCGAAAGGTCGGCAGGACTTTTAGGTGTGAAAGGTGTGGGTTCACCTTAGATAGGCAATTGAATGCGTCCCTCAACATATTCCTCAAGATGTGCGGGTTTCCCCACATCCGTGAAATACCGCGGGTGTGGGTTGGGGTTATCCCGCTAAAGGGGCGGAGGGGTAACGGGTTATCCCGTGACCCTGGTGAAGCCCAAGGGCTGAGAATTGGATATAAATTCATGAAAATTCAATGAAGCCCAAACCCCTATTTGCGATATCTATTGGTAATATTCTTGGATCATCATCCCCACCTGTTTGGGCAATTGAATATGAAGCCGAGAAAACTCTAGGGCCTAAAAGCTCTCCATTTTTGAATGCCCTAGAAAGAGCTATTGACGTTTTATCTCCCAACGACCTAACAGTTGTGAATCCAGAGCTTAATAACCTGAAAGCATCCAATGTAGATCTAAGCATAGCAGTCTGAGGATTTACTGTAACCCAATCCATCAAATCATGAGAAGTACCACCAAAAAAATGAAGGTGTGCATCTATTAAACCTGGCATTATAGTTAAACCACTGAAATCAAAGACCTTGTCATCTTTTTTTATCTCTATGGAACCTTTCTCACCAACTTTTTCTATCATACTCCCAGTTATTTTTATTTCTCCATTTTCTACTATATCATAGCCAGTAAATAGCTTTCCTTTCAGAATAATCGAGCCCACTTTTTTCACCCTCTATAACTTACTATTTAATTTTAGCCAAAAATATTTTTCTATCGGAAAAGTATAACCAACAATTTTCAAACCTAACAGATAAATAAAAATTATGTTTTAAATAGCAACTAGTATTAACTAAAAAATTAACCTTTAATCCACCAATAGAAAACAGAGTCTCCCCCATCTATGGGATTTTCTTCATAACTTATTTGATTATTAAATCCATGCATATATGGCTTTATAATCCATATTAAATTTGGTTGATAAGTATAGACGTAGAGATAAAGATTTATAGCTATTTGTTCAGCCTCTTTATAGTATTCTTGGGCTGCAGTTACATTTCCTATAAAAGCTTCTTTATCTGCTTTTAATATTAAGCTATCCATTTTGTTATATTGTTGTGACTCATTGGCAAATATTTGTGCCAATTGTAAACTACCTTGTGAAGCAAAGTATTTACTCAAATTCTCAAAATAAGAAACATTCCATCCATTAGGTGCTGGGTAAACTCCTGTCTCTAAATATAGGGCATCAGTAAAGTCGTTTGCAAGAGGATAATCAGCGTACCATACATCATTATAAATAGGCATTGGATTTTGCCCTGGAACATCATAAGCACCTATCGTAGATATTGGCATATACAAAGGTGTTGCAGTTATGTGTGGATCCATTTCATGTAATGCCTGTGCCCACATTTCTGCAGCTGTGAAATCAACAGTATCACCGCTTGATACTATTATTGGGAAGTTAACTGTTATATTGTAAAAACCTGATTCTTCCATTAATTGCTTTGCATAAGTTAAATTAAATGTTGGACAATTGCTTAATTGAGATGGAGGCACTGAATAGTCTACCCCTGGTAATAAAACTCCGCACCATGGTTGTCCAAAGTTCATATTATACCTTGCATTACCTAGTATATCATTTATATATTCTGAATAATTAAATGCATAAGCAAATGCTTTTCTAACCAATGGGTTTGCAAAATAGTATGAAGGTATACTATAAGATGGATTTATTTGTTTTAATAATTGCTCACTAGCATTTAAATTAAAATCATAATACCATATATTAAGAGAAGAAAACCCATATATCTTAGCCTTGCCTTGATATTGCAATTGTTCAAGTTTTGGCAAATATGGAGATATTTCTATTTTCGGAAAAGTAACTATATCAGCCTCCCCGCTTGCTAACATATTTAGTGCTGTTGTTGGATCCTGTACCCAATCTATAATAATTGTATCATTAGGTTTAGGGAAATATGCTATATTATTTGGCCAATAAGGATTTGGCTTTAATACAACACTTTCCCCTGGTGTAAACGATGCTATATAATAGAGACCAGTAAAACCAGCATTAGAGGATGGCCACTGAACTTTAGTGTTATAATTTCCTGCGTTACAAGTTTGTTGGTATTGATAAAATGCTTGAGCTAATTGTGTATAGTTTCCATCATATAATCCAGTTAAGTTTAATCCATCACCGACTTGGTTCAACCATTTAGCGTCCATTACATAATCAAATGATGTCATGACATTAAAGAAAAAGACTGGATTTACTGGCTGAATCAAATGAAAAGTAACAGTGTTTGTCTCGTTATTATATGATACTGAATTGATTATATCTTCTGCACCTAATGAGTCGTTTGGAGACTTAACTATAAAAGTAGAAAAATTGTAATTAGGAACAGTAAATGGAGCTAAATAAGTTCCCTCAGCACCGGGAAAACCTCCAGCACAGACAAGCATTCTTATCATACTATACCATACATCATACGCTGTTATATGATCTCCATTAGATGCCTTTAGACCAGGCCTTATTTTAAAAATATATACTGTATAATTGGGGGAAATTGCGCCGTAAGTATATCTAGCTGTTACATTAGACCAATTGCCAACTGTAGGTATGTATTCAGCTATCATTGGTATAAATTTAGTTGTACTAGATTGATAATACCATATTAAAGAACCATATATGTTATTTATCACTTCTTGACTTATAGTGTCAATCCATAAAGATGGATCAAAAGTAAAAGGTCCTCCTGGAACAACTTCAGCATCAATGATTGTATTTGGATTTGAAATACTCGATAGACCTGAATATAAGCTAAATTGTTCTTCTTGAGATGATACTGCAACCGTTTGATATACTGTATAATTATAAGTCTTCTCTGATGAAATATTTTCAGTAACAATAGTTAAAGATATTGGATAAAGACCAGGTTTATTGAATGCAACTGTTACAAAACTTTTTACAGGCTCTACATAGCTAATATTGCCAGAACCGGTTACATATGCTTGAATTGCATAGCCCGTATAATTCTTTGAAGGTATAATTATATTTGTTCCATTACCTAATGATAATATATATTCTTTTATAGTAATATTTGTTCCTGAAGGTGGTTGTAAAAACGCAAGTGATATATTAAATTGTTCACCCGCTGTTAATATAGAACCGCTACTTAATGATATAACAGGTACTGTTAATAAATTAGACTGATTAAAGTTTAAAGACGGAAATACTATAATTTGGATTAAGTTATCTGATGAACTTCCTAAGAACTTGCTATTGCTATACAAATTATAATATAAAAAGTATTGACCCGGATAATTAAAGCTTACATTAAAACTACTGCTGCTTACATTTAATACATTGCCTTCCCCATCATAAACTAAAGCATAATCGCCAGGTTTAAAGTCAGGTATATTTACTTCTAAAGGTTGATTAACTTGTATGGAATAACTTTCTGGTATTAGGGGCTGTAAGCTTGAAATAACTGAAACGTTTTGATATTGTGTTGTGATAACGCTGCTTGTTAAAGTAGATGATGTGCTTTCGGCTGATGAGATTGTTTGCGTAGGAATTTTATTTTTATTTAAACTATTAACATAAATGTATGTTCCAGTTAAAATTATAACTAAAACTACAAGAACAGATAAAGTTCCGAGAAGACTTTTCTTCGAAACATTCCTCTTAACGCTAATACCGCCGAGCGCAATACACAATAACCTGTCCTTTTCTGTTTTATAAGATACGGTATATAAGCTTTTCTAAAAATATATAATATAATTTTTATTATAATATTGATATAAAATAATTAAATTATATTATATAAAAGTTACGTAAACAGTTTATAAAAGTTACCCATAGCCTCCTCCTCCTGGAGTCTCAATTATCACTTCATCATCAGCAAATAATTCTATAACAGATAAAGGTTTTATATCTTCGATACTTCCATTTTTCCTCTTTATAGTTAGTTTTGATGGCTTGCCTGGCTTCCCATTAAATAAACCATAAGGATTTGTTAAAAATCTGCTAGACATAACCGCCAACCTAGCTGGATATAATACTTTGAACGAACGTACTATCCCGTCTCCTCCTCTATATTTTCCTTCTCCGCCACTTCCTTCTCTTATTTTATATGAAGTAAAAAACATCGGATAAGTAGATTCTGTTATTTCTATTGGAGTATTCATAGTATTCGTCATATTAGTGTGTACACCAGAAACGCCATCTCCATTTGGCCTGGCTCCGCTACCTCCTCCTATAGTTTCATAATATGCCCATGGTTTCCCATTTTTGTCATATCCGCCAAGCATAACATTCATCATTGTGCCAGATGAAGCAGCTGGAATCCTATCTGGCATTGCTTTTGAAAGAGCAAGTAAGATTACGTCTACAATTCTTTGGCTGGTCTCTAAATTTCCTCCTGAAACTGGTGCAGGAGGAGTTGCGTTAAGTAATGACCCCTCATCTGCTATAACGTTTATAATTGAATATAGACCTTCATTAGTAGGTATATCACCTTTCATTAAAGATCTAATTGCGAAAGATGATGCAGCAAAAGTTACTCCAAATACTGCATTTAAAGGCTTTCTAAGTTGCTTAATTAATTTTGGATATAATATTGTAACATTATTTTCTGTAATTTTCACATTAACGTTAATATTGACTAAACCAGATAAATCTGTACCTGTTTCTAAATAATCTTCTGCAGTAAATTCACCTTTTGGCCAAGTTGATATTTCTTTTAATGCTAATTCTCTTCCATATTTAATTGAATTTTCCCACCCATCGATTGTTTGATCAAGCCCATATTTGTCTATTAATTCTTTAACTCTCTTTATACCTGTCAAATTAGCTGCTATTTGGGCCTTAAGGTCGCCTTCATTTGTTAAAGGAGATTTTACATTTGCCAAAAACATTTTTAATATATCATCTCTAATTTCTCCTTTTTCTACCAATTTTACTGGAGGAACTATTTCTCCTTCCTCATAAATAGTTGTTGCTTGCGGATTGATGCTACCAAAAACCGGCCCTCCAATATCTACATGATGAGCCTTATTTGCAGTATAACCGATTAATTTACCCTTATAATAAATTCCTGATATAACTGTTACATCATTTAGATGTGTTCCAGTTAAATAAGGATCGTTTGAAAATATCATATCCCCTTCATTTAATTCTATTCTTTCCTTTTCGAGATAATCTAATAAATTCTTTATACCTACCCTTAATGAACCTAAATGAACAGGTATATGTTCCGCTTGAGCAACTATTCTTTCATTAGCATCTATTATTGCACAACTATGATCTGCTCTTTCCCTTATATTTGGAGATAATGCAGATCTTCTCAAAGCTACTCCCATCTCTTCCGATATAAATGAAGTAGCTCTATGTATAATTTCCCATGAAACCATAATCTATCACCTCTTCAAAATAACAGTTCTATGAGGACCTACTTCTCCTTTCCAACCTCTTGGAATAACAATTGTTGAGCTATATTCATCTATAATTGCAGGCCCTTTAATTTTACATCCTCTAGGCAAAGAATCTCTTTCATAAACTGGTACTTCATCCCAGGATTTGCTTATATATGCTTTCCTAAAGCCTTTTTCCTTTAATTCAATACCTTCCTTAGCTTCTCCCAAATAAGGCTTTGGTCTGACTTTGATTCCGAATACTCTTGACATAACAATTTCTATAGGTCTATTTAATGTAAATCCATAAGTATTATAGTGCACAGTTGCAAAGCTTTTTTCTATTGATTCTTTATCTAATTTTTCAGGAGCAGTAATCGTTAATTCATATCCTTGGCCTTGATATCTTACATCTAATAATCTTATAAAGTAATCTAAAGTTCCAACTTTTTTAACTAATTCTTTTTCAAGCTTATCAAAAGCATCTTGTAAGTCTTTTGGAAAGGCCAATCTGGCCTCAAACCTGGAGTCTGCCATCAAAAGGCCTAATGCACTAAATAACCCAGGCTCAGGAGGTATAATAACTTCTTGCGAACCTAATTCTTCTGCTAGCATAGCTGCATGTTGTGGGCCTGCACCCCCAAATGCTATTATTGAAAATGAAGAAGGATCTAAGCCTCTTTCTACAGTTACCAACCTTACTGCTCTAGCCATTTCTAAATTTATTAATTCAAGAGCTGATATAGATATTTCCTCAGGATCACCTAAATTTGATAAAGCTTTTCTAGCTAATTCCACATTTAAGCTAACTTCTCCTCCTGCAAGCTTATTGCCTATTCTACCTAATAATAAATTGGCATCTGTTATTGATGCTTTATCTCCGCCCTTGCCATAAGATGCTGGACCTGGATCAGCTCCAACACTTATTGGGCCAACTCTTAATGCATTAGCTTCATCTTTCCATATAACTGTACCTCCACCTGCTGAAACCTCAGCTAAATCAATAAATGGGAATCTAACAGGATAGCCAGAACCTTTAATAGTTCTTCCATGGTGTGCTTCTCCTCCTACTTCATATTCTGTTGTTATTTCCAATTTACCATCAATTATTGCACTAGCTTTTGCTGTTGTTCCTCCCATATCAAATCCTATTGAATTTTTAATTGAAAGCATGTTTGAAAGTTCTGCAGCAGCTATAGCACCAGCTGCAGGACCAGATTCAATCATTTGCACAGGCCTTTCCGATGCATCTATTGTATTAACTAATCCTCCAGAACTTGACATTATATAAATCTTTTCTGTTCCAAATTCTTTTAAAGAAGAGGAAAGCATATCAATATACCTAGATACTATTGGCCTTAACACGGCATTAACTACAGTTGTTGATGTTCTTTCATATTCTCTTGGTTCTGGAGCTATCTCATTAGATATAGTTACATATTTAAAATATCTACTCAATATTTCTTTAGTTTTAATTTCATTTTTTGGATTTATATAAGAATGAAGATAAGAAACTGCAACACTTTCTATATTATTTTTTATTAATTCATTAGCTATGTTCGTTATCTCATTCTCATTTATATCTTTAATTATCTCTCCATTTACGCTAACTCTTTCGTTTATTTCATATCTGAATTTTCTTAAAATTAATGGTCTAGGTTTAGTGAAGAAAAGATCATAGAGCTTAGGTCTATTTTGCCTACCAATTTCTATTATATCTTTAAAACCATTTGTTGTTAATAGTGCAGTATTTGGAAGTTCCAATTTAACTTGACCTAATATTGCGTTAGTAGCAATCGTGGTTGCATGTAATAATTCAGGTATTTTAATTCCTTTTACTATCTGATTTAAGGCATTTACTATGCCTATTTCGGGCTTTGCTGGCGTTGTAGAGACTTTGGAAACTTTCATGACACCATTAGGATCTATATATATCGCGTCAGTAAAAGTTCCTCCTACATCTACCCCTACTAATATGTCACCCATCTTAAACCCCATTTAAGGTAATAAAAAAAGAATTTTAAATAAAGTATTATTAAGCTACCAAGAAAAATTGCTACCTTTTTACTTCTAAATTGCAAAGAATTTACTTCCATTATTATTAATCAATTTATTAATTAAAAAATTATTTTTTAAATGAAGATTTGATTTTATCTTTTGTTTCTTTTCTTGCTGCAAATGCTGCAATTGTAGAAGAACCTGCATAAATGTAAGGACTAAACTTAGCAGATGAAATTAATGATTTAATCTGTTCAACTGCTAAAATATCATTCTTGCTTATTTTAGTTGCTATATCCTTAACTTTTATCTTTAGAGATTCAATATTTTCTACTACGTCATTAATGAAACCATATTTAATTGCTTCTTCAGCAGTTATCAATTCTCCAGTTAAACCCAAATATGATACGGCTTTAGAATTTGCCATCATAAAACCAACAGTAGATGTTATTGGAGGAATTAGACCCCATTTAACTGCTGTAACACCTAATTTAGCAGATTTTACAGCATATGCCATATCAGCAGCATATATTAAATCAAATCCTGCTCCAATAGCATAACCATTAATAGCTGCTATAACGGGTACCCTGCAATCTAATATAGCTTTAATAACTCCTCCTAATCCTTTATATAAGTAATTCCATGATTTTTCTACATCATCTAAATTCGATATTTCATTCAAATCAACACCTGATGTAAAGTATTTTTCCCCAGCCCCAATTATAGCAATAGTTTTTACGTTCTCATCTTTACATGAATTTTCAATAGAGTTCTTCAGATCAAACATATCTTTACTTCCCAACGCATTTGCATATTTCTCTCTATTAATAATAATCCAAACTAAAGGATAATCCTTTTCAACTTTAATATTTTCATTTTCACTCATATTAATCACCCATATTTAATTTAAATAATTGTGACTACCCATATTTACGCTTTATTAATAAACTTTTTCTTCACCTCATCCATGCTTGGATGGGCGGATCCTAGTCTCTTTGGCTTTTGATTAGCAATTAGATACATCATAGGTATATAAGACATAGCAAATAATGCACTATCAAATAAATATACTTCTGCATAATATGGCTTTGCATTAGAATAAAGGCCAGACAAGGCATATATAGCTGCCATTTCACCAGTTATTATGTCAAATAAAGCAAAAGGTATTCTGACGGGAGGATCATTTTCCCTACCAGTTGTGAGCATTAAACCGCTCATAGCTTGTATTATCATATCATAAGCAGGTTTATCATTATAAATACTGTTACTCCTAAAACCTTTGACACTTAAATAAACTAAATTGCTATTAAGTTTAAACAATGTTTGAGGATCTACACCTAATTTTTCCCTAACTCCTGGCCTATAATTTTCAATAACTATATTACTTTCTTTTGCCAAATTATACAATTTTTTTATCATTTTCATCTTTTAGATTTAGAACCACGCTCTTTTTCCCCTATTTATTGAAAGATAATATGAACTTACACCATTTACTATAGGGGAAAATTCTCTAGACTCGTCTCCTTCTGGAGGTTCAACCTTAATTACTTCTGCCCCTAAATCAGCCATTATTAGTGTGGCAAACGGGCCAGCTAATGTATGAGAAAGATCTAATACTTTAACACCTTTAAGAGGTAGATAATCATTCACACCTAAACACCATCTTTTATATAAAATTTTATCTATTTAAACATTCTATTATTTATTTAATAAACTTTTTAAAAAGTATTCCTATTAACTTTATTTTATTGGAGTTAATACGTTTAAATATCAAATAACTTTCAATTTAGTATTTAAGGCTATAAATTTTTAAAAGCTTATAAAAAATTATAATGAAATAGGTAACATGCTTGCTATCGTTAACAACTTGCTGTCTTCATTATAATTTCCTATTAATTGTATACCAACAGGCAAATTTTCAACTTTTAATGCTGGTATAGAAATTGTAGGAGCCTCAGCATATGCAGAATATACAGTTTCATGAGTCAAAAGTGTTCTAATTATTCCATCTTCCTTCCCTAAAACTTCATCAATAGTTGGTGCAGGTAATGGAGTCGTTGGTGTTAATAATACATCAAATTTCTTTAAAATCTTTTTGAGCTCTTGCTTAACTTCTCTTTTATGATTTAAAGCCTCTAAATAATCTGTTGCTCTGTATTCTAATCCTTTTTCAAGCAGCCTTCTCACATCGGGAAAATATTGATCCCATCTGTCTTTATTAACTATATGCACTGATGTCGCCTCACTATACCTTATTACTGGAAAATACTTCCAAACATATTTTTGAGCTATAGGCATATCAATAAAACTATAATCATAACCCAATTTTGCTATATAGTCTAAAAATTTATTCTCAACTTTTTCAATGAGTTCACTATTATAATTCCTTAATTCTTCTGGTACTTTATACCATTTTGGAATTCCAATTCTTATTTTTTTAATATCAATATTTTTATATAAACCAAATTTTATTGAGATATTTATTATTTGATTAATATCTTTAGAAAAGAAACCTAAAGTATCAAAGGATTTAGCTAATGGAAATACTCCATTAACATTTATTTTTCCATATGTAGGTTTAAATCCGTATACTCCACATAAAGATGCTGGAACTCTAATAGATCCTGCAGTATCTGTACCAATAGATATTGGAACTATTGAAGCGGCTACTGCAGCAGCTGAACCACCACTACTTCCTCCAGCTATTCTACTATAATCATGAGGATTTTTAGTTGGTCCAAAAATTGTAGATGTTGTAGTTATACCTGATGCAAATTCATGTGTATTAGTCTTTCCAACAATAACATATCCTAATTTTTTAATTTTTTTAACTATGAACGCATCTTGTTTTGGAATAAAATCTTGGTATATCTTTGAACCCATTGTAGTTCTAATGCCTTTCGTAAATATTATATCTTTAATACCAACAGGTATTGGTTCTATACCATTTTTAGTCATTTCTTCAGCTTCATTTATGGCATTTTCGTTAAAAGTGACAAAAGCGTTAACTTTTTTGTTAAGCTCTTGTATATCTTTAGAAAAAACTTTTTCAATTGAACTTATACTTACCAATTTTCACACCTTTAATTTAATTAAAAAATAATTTTATAAACTTATCTTTCGATATTTATAAAAAAAGGTTAAAATTTTACTTATACCACCAGAAATACCAGCTATCTCCTGCGCCATTAAATGATGGATTCTCTTCCCATGCTAATATATTTCCTTGATAAGCATGCATATATGGCTTTATGGCCCAATATTGGTTTTGCTGTATTGTATATACATACATATATAGATTTATGGCCATCTGTTCTGCTTGTTTATAGAGATTTATAGCTTCTGTTAAATTGCCTGCCAAATCTGCCTTGTCTGCCTCTTGCAACACATTATTCATTTCTTGGAATTCTTGAGATTCTTGCCAAATCATAGCACCAACATTAGTATTTCCTGTCTTATTGAAATACGCAGATAAATTATTCAAATAAGTTATATTCCATCCATCTGGTGATGGATAAGCACCGCTAGCTAAATATATTGAGTCTGCAGCAAAACTTGCTGTTGGATATCCTGATATCCACCCTAAGTAATATAGAGCCATTGGATTTTCGCCTGGTATCATGTAACTTATTATTGTTGAAAATGGCTCATATAATGGTTGTGCATTTATATTTGGATCCATTTCATGTAATGCCTGTGCCCACATTTCTGCTGCTGTGAAATCAACAGTATCACCGCTTGATACTATTA